>DATCYI010000521.1:0-19836 GCA_036570385.1 Acidimicrobiales bacterium
GTCGACCAGGGCGACCCCGTCGGGTCCGAGCTGACCGGCGACCACGAGCGCCCCGCCGATGCCGTCCTCGACCGCCTCGGCGGCGTCGGTCGGCAGGCCCGCCGCCGCCGCCTCCACGTTGGTCCGGTAGGCCGCGTTCAGCACCGAGCCGATGAGCGCGATGCCGACCGCAGCGCCCAGCTCGCGGACGGTATCGTTGAGCGACGCCGCGACGCCCTGCTTCTCGTCGGGGAGCGACGAGGTGATGGCGGCGGTTGACGGGCTCATGGTCAGCCCGACGCCGGCGCCGAGGATCAGCGTCGCCGGCAGCACACTGGCGAAGCCGCCGTCGGTGTCCGCCATGAACGCAAGGGTGACGAGACCGACAGCCATGGTCAACGTCCCGATCACGAGCGTCCGGCGAAAGCCGACGCGCTCGGCGATGCTCGGCGCCACCGTGGACAGGGGCAGCATCATGGCCGCCATCGGCAGGAGCGCAGCGGCTGCGGCCAGGGCCGTGTATCCGAGCACCGCCTGGAGGTACTGCACCAGCACGAGGAACAGCGAGAACATCACGGCGAAGACGACGAAGAGGTTGAGCGACCCGGAGGCCAACCCGCGGATGCCGAAGACGCGAACGTCGAGCAGCGGGTGCGGCGTGCGCCTCTCGACCACCACGAACGCCACGGTCGACGCCAGCCCGACTGCGAAGGCCACGATCGTGATGACGGCCGTCCAACCCTGCTCGGGGCCTTCGTGCAGCGCAAGGACGAGTCCGCCGACCGCTGCGACCGCGAGCAGCGACCCGAGCACGTCGAAGCCCGCCTCGGCGTGCTCGACGGAGTTCGGGACGAACGCCGCGGTCGCCAAGAACGACACCACGGCGAGGGCGACCGGCAGGGCGAAGACCCACGGCCAGGTGACGTTGTCGATCAGCGCGGCGGACACGAACAGGCCGAGGATGCCGCCGGCGCCGGCGAACCCGGCCCAGGTCCCGATGGCCTTGGCCTGCTGGTCCCGGGGGAAGCTGGTCGTGATGACCGACAGCGTGACCGGCATGATCATGGCGGCAGCGAGGCCGGCGACGACCCGGAGCCCGATCAGAGTGGTCGCGCTCGTGGCGAAGGCTGCGGCGAGGTTCGACAGGGCGAACAGGACGAGCCCCGTCAGCAGGATCGGCTTGCGTCCCCAGCGGTCACCCACCGCGCCGACGGGCATCAGGAGTGCCGCCAGGGCGACGGTGTAGCCGTTGATGATCCACAGCAGCTGGCTCTGCGTGGCGCCGAGGCCCTCGGCGAGCGCCTGCTGCGCGACGTTGAGGCCGGACACCGAGGAGACGACGGCCACGAGGGCCGCGCACATGGCCGCCAGCACGAGGCGGCGACGCCCAGCGCTCCCCACGACCTCGTCGTCTTGGTCAGCGGATGGCACGTCCAGCTCGATGTCGGGCGCCCCGCGCTGCGAATGGATGGACATGGCATCTCTTTCGTCGGGGGGACCGGGACCACCAACTCTAGGACGCGGTGTTCACAACTGGACAACGCGCCCTGTTCCGTCGTCCTCGGGTAAGGTCGTTGCTCGATGCCTGCCAGCACGGAGCTCGACCCTCGCGTGGTCCGCACTCGCCGCCACGTCCTGGCCGCAGCACGCACGGTCCTCGTGGAGGAGGGGTGGCAACGAGTGACCGTGACGCGGGTTGCCGATCGCAGCGGCTACGCCCGCACCACGCTGTACCGGCATTGGCCCCAGCGCCTCGACCTGCTGCGAGATCTCATCACCGAAGAGGTGCACCTCCTGCACACGGTTCCCACCGGCGACGTCCGAGCCGATCTGGTGGCCGAGCTCGAAGCCTTCCGGGTGGCGATCACGACGACGGGCCTGGGCAGGGTGATGATCGCGATCGGGCAGCAGGCGAGCGACGACGCCGAGCTGGCGGAGCTGAGCTCGGCGGTCCGCGCCGACGGCACCCGGGTCCTCGACGAGATCATCACCTCCGCCGTCGCTCGCGGTGAGCTCCGCGCCCAGCTGGACCCGGACATGGCCGTCGCCCAGCTGGTCGGACCGGTGCTGTTCCGGTACCTCTTCGAGAGCCACGGCGGCATCGACGGGGCCTTCGTCGTGTCCGTGGTGGACCTGTTCCTGCGCGGTGGGGCGTCTCCTACGGACCGCTGAGGCGGCCGACGTGCAGTGATGGCGTCCCTCAGGGGGAGACGAGGAACCCCTCGTAGTCGCCGGCGGCGACGTCCTCGCACCTGGCCCGGTAGTTGGCGAGCCCGCCCACGTAGGGCATGAAGACCCGCTTCTTGCCGGGGATGTTCGCGCCCAGGTACCAGGAGTCGGCGTGGTTGAACAGCCCGAACTGCGATGCCTCGGCGACGTGACCGGTCCAGGCGACCTCGGCCTCGGGGGTCGGCTCGATGACCCGGCGGCCGGTGCGGCGCAGGTCCTCGATGCACCGGGCGATCCACTCGACGTGCTGCTCGATCGAGGTCGGCATGTTCGTGAGCACCGACGGGCTGCCCGGTCCGGTGGTGGTGAACAGGTTCGGGAACCCGGCCACCTGCAGGCCCAGGTAGGTGGCGGGACCGTCCGCCCACTTCTTCTCGAGAGTGAGCCCGTCCCGCCCCGTGATGCCCATGCGCAGCAACGGCCCGGTCATGGCGTCGAAGCCGGTTGCGAACACGATCGTGTCCACCTCGTGGTGGCCGGCGGGCGTCTCGACGCCCGTAGGGGTGATGCGGGTGATGCCGCCGTCGGAGATGTCGACCAGGGTGACGTTGTCCCGGTTGAACGTCTCGTAGTAGTCGGTGTCGATGGGCGGCCGCTTGGCGCCGTAGGGGTAGCCCCTCGGGCACAGCTTCTCGGCCACCTCGGGGTCGTGCACGACCGAGCGGATCTTGGAGCGGATGAACTCCGCCGCCGTCTCGTTGGCCCGCTCGTCGAGCAGCAGGTCGAAGAAGCCGCCCCACAGGAACTTGAAGCCGCCCTCCTCCCACAGCGCCTCGTAGATCGCCGTGCGCTCCTCGTCGTCGAGCTCGAGCGCCGAGCGTGACGACGGGGTGTACGGGAACCCGGCGAAGGACTCCTTGGTGGCCCGGACGACCTCGTCGTAGCGGGACTTGATGCGCACCCACTCGTCACGGTCCATGGGGCGGTCGCGGGCAGGCACGGTGTAGTTGGGCGTGCGCTGGAACACGTAGAGGTGGTCGGCATCACGGGCGATCACCGGCGCGGCCTGGATGCCGGTGGAGCCGGTGCCGATCTGGGCGACCCGGCGGCCGGTGAAGTCGACGCCCTCGTGGGGCCAGCGGCCGGTGTGGAACCACTCACCGCCGAAGTCCTCGAGGCCGGGCACCGACGGCACGTTGGCCGCGGAAAGGCACCCCACGGCGGTCACGACGTAGGTGGCCGCCAGCGTGCCACCCGTGTCGGTGCGGACGATCCAGCGGGACGTGTCGTCGTCCCAGGTCATGGACTCGACCCGGGTGTCGAAGGCGAAGCTGCGGCGCAGGTCGAGGCGGTCGGCGACGAACTCGAGGTAGCGCAGGATCTCGGGCTGCTCGGGGTAGCGCGACGACCAGTCCCACTCGTCGAGCAGGATCTGGGAGAACGTGTAGCAGTAGTAGAAGCTCTCCGAGTCGCACCGGGCTCCGGGATAGCGGTTCCAGTACCACGTGCCGCCCGGGCCGCCCCCCGCTTCGATGCCGATGACGTCGAGGCCGAGCGCCTCCCGGGCCTGGTGGACCATGTACAGACCGGAGAACCCGGCCCCCACCACGACCATGTCGTGGACGTCATCGACCTGGTCTGCGGCGCTCATGCGCACCCCCCTCGCGTGCCCGCCGACGGCGGGACGGCCGAGACAGCATACACCGTTTGTGTCGTCGACTCACGGCGTGACCGATACTACGATACATCGTTGCATCGGCGTCGCATCGTTCGGGTAGGTTGTCCGTGTTCGCACGAATCGTCCGGATGGAGGCCTCCGATGACCGCAACGCTCCGCCGCCCGCCCGAGCCGGTCGCTCCCCGGCACACCGAGTTCGACCTGTCGAGCCCTCGTGCTCACTGGCTCGTCGACGACCCGCAGGCCACGCACACCTTCAACGTGGGCAACCTGCTGTTCCCCACGGGTGAGCGGTTCTTCAACGACTCGCTGCGCAACGCCCTGCCCTACGTCACCGACGAGCGCATCCGCACCGAGATCCGCGGTTTCCTCGGCCAGGAGGTCACCCACGGCAACGAGCACGAGCGCTGCGTGGCCCGCATGGAGGAGCACGGCATCGACTTCCGCCGCGAGCTCGAGCTGTTCGAAGCGTTCCGGCGGTGGTTGAACGATGGGGTGCGGTCGCTGCCCGAGCCGCTGCGCAAGCAGGCAGTGCTGCTAATGGTGGCCACCACCGCCGCCGCCGAGCACTTCACGGCGTCGCTGGCCGGGTACGTCCTGTCCGACAACACCTGGGGCGAGACCGACGTCGACCCGGAGATGGCGCACCTCTTCCTGTGGCACGCCGCCGAGGAGGTCGAGCACCGACACGTCGCCTACGACGTCTACCACCACATCGGCGGCGGCTACCTTCGCCGAGCCGCCGCCATGGTCCCGCTCGCCGGCCTGGTGCTGCTCGGCTGGCCGCTCCTCACCAGCGAGGTCATGCGGCGGGATCCGTCGGCGCGGGGACGGTGGAGCTGGCGTGCCCACCTGCGCAGCGCCCGCCGGGGCGAGGTCTTCTCGCTCGCCCGGGCGTTCTGGGACATCCGCCTGTACTTCGACCCCCGGCACCACCCCGGCGATCTGCCCGGTTCGCTCGAAGCGGCGCTCGAGTACCTCGCCACCGCGCCGTCCGTGCTGGGCCACCGAGGCCGACGCCGCTCCTGACCGACCCCGCGCCCGACGGCGGGCGGGTGCGCTCAGCGCACCTGCCCGGCGATGAAGCGGGCGACGCGAGCGATCCCCTCGTCGGCCTCGGGAACCGCGCCGGCGAAGAAGTGCCAGACGTGGATGAGGTTCTCCCCCTCGAACAGCGTCACGTCGACGCCCGCGGCCCGGGCGCGCTCGGCCAGGCGGCGGGCGTCGTCGAGCAGCACCTCGGCAGTGCCGACCTCGACCAGCAGCGGAGGCAGGCCGGACAGGTCGGCGAACAGCGGGCTGAGCCCCGAGGAACCGGGGTCGTGGTCGGAGCCGGCGTAGGCCGCCGCCCAGCGCGCCAGGTCCTCGGCGTGGACCATGGGGTCGGCGTCGGCCTTCTCCGACATGGTCGCCCCCGACTGGGTCAGATCCGCCCACGGTGACAGGCAAACGCCGGCCGCCGGCAGCGAGTCGCCGGCGTCGCGCAGGGCCACCAGCGTCGCCAGTGTGAGGCCTCCCCCAGCGGAGTCACCGGCGATGACCACCCGGGCGGGGTCGGCGCCGCCGGCGACGACCCAGCGGTACGCGGCGCAGGCGTCGTCGAGGGCAGCCGGGAAGGGGTGCTCCGGCGCCAGCCGGTAGTCCACGGCCAGCACCCGGCCCGCCACGGCCGAGGCGAGGTGGGTCAGCATCGACCGGTGGCTGTCCAGCGAACCGATGCAGTAACCGCCGCCGTGGACGTAGACCACCACGGGTCCCTCACCGGTGCCGATCCACTCGGCCGGCACGCCGTCGGCGTCCACCAGCTCGACGGCGACGCCCTCGGCCGCGGGGAGCAGACCGCCGAGGCCGTCGTATGCCTCGCGCCACTCGGGGACCGGCATCTCGGCGTCGCCGCGCTCGGCGGCCTGGGCCCGGAGCATGGTGACGATGTTCTCGAGCGCTTCGCTGCGCATGGGGCTCTCCTCGGTGCGGTGGGGTGGGGTCGGTGTGATCAGCGGTCGCTGCCCTGGGTGCCGACCCGCAGGTCGCGGAACGGCACGTCCTTGTCGGCTCGGGGCTCGCGGGGCAGACCGAGGACACGCTCGCCGATGATGTTGCGCTGGATCTGGTCGGTGCCGCCCCCGATGGAGATGAGGTAGCTCGACAGGCCGACCTCGTGGACCCGTCCCCGGAAGGGGGCGTCGTCACCCCAGAGGGTGGCGTGCGGCCCGCAGAGTCGGAACAGGGTCTCGCGCATCGTCTCGAGCAGGTGGGACGCAGCGAGCTTGCCGACCGACACCTCGGGGCCGGGACGACCGCCGCGCTCGACGGCGGCCTTGGCCCGCAGGTCGGTGTAGCGGGCGATCTCGATCAGGCTGTGGATGCGGGCGACCTCCTGTCGGGCCACGGCGTCGTCGGACCCGCCGAAGCGCTCGAGCACCGCCGACAGCAGCTCGGCAGCGCCGCCCCGGCTGCGGCCCTCGGCCCGGGGCTCGTCCCGCACCAGCTGCCCGGCCGGCGCGTCGAGGTCGATCTGGCGGATGGATGCACCCGATCCGGAGCTGCCGAAGGACCCGGCACCGAGCATGGTGCGCTCGTTGGCGAGCGTGGTCAGCGCGACCGCCCACCCCTTGCCGAGGCCGCCGATCTGGTTCTGCGCGGGCACCCGGGCGTCGGACAGGAACACCTCGTTGAAGATCGCCCGACCGGTCATCTCGCGGATGGGCCGGACCTCGATGCCGGGCTGGTCCATGTCGATGACGAAGTACGACAGCCCGGCGTGCTTGGGGACGGACGGATCGGTCCGGGCGATCAGGATGCCGTAGCGGGCGATGTGCGCACCGGAGGTCCACACCTTCTGGCCGTTCACCACCCATTCGTCGCCGTCATGTTCGGCTCGGGTCTGGACGCCCGCGAGGTCCGAGCCCGCGCCGGGTTCGGAGAACAGCTGGCACCAGATCTCGCCGGTGACGATCCCGGGCAGGAAGCGGAACTGCTGCTCCGGGGTGCCGTGGGCGACGATGGTCGGTCCGGCCAGGTTCTGGGCGATGCCGCCAGGGGGTGGGGCCACCCGGGAATCGCGGCGGGCGTCGGCCACCTGGCGCGCTGCGTCGCCGGAGAGCCCGCGGCCGTAGGTGCCCTGCGGCCAGGTCGGGAACCCCCAGCCGGAGTCGGCCAACCGCTGCCACCACTCCCGCAACGCCAGGTCCGGATCCCAGTTCTGCTCGAACCACGCCCGCGCCTCGGCGTAGACGTCACCGACCACGTCGGACTCACCCCCATGAGACATGTCCTCTACTCTGTCACGGCAGGCCCGCCGGCGTGGTGGAGTCAACCGAAAACCAGGGGGAACATCTTCATGAGTGGGATCTGCGACGGCCGGGTGGTCGTCATCACGGGAGCGGCCCGTGGCATCGGCCGGGCGCACGCCCTGGCCTTCGCGGCCGAGGGGGCCAAGGTCGTGGTCAACGACCTCGGCGCCGAGGTCAACGGCCGCGGATCGTCCGACGGCCCGGCCGGCGAGGTGGTCGACGACATCCGAGGCATGGGGGGCGAGGCCGTCGCCAACGGCGACGACGTGTCCGACTGGGACGGCGCCGGACGCCTCATCCAGACCGCCATCGAGACCTTCGGCGGCGTCGACGTGCTCGTCAACAACGCCGGCATCCTGCGCGACCGGATGCTGGTGAACATGAGCGAGGACGAGTGGGACGCGGTCATCAACGTGCACCTGAAGGGCACGTTCGCCCCGCTGCGCTGGGCGGCGGCGCGCTGGCGGGAACGGGCCAAGGCCGGCGAGGCCAACGACGCCCGTATCATCAACACGTCGTCGGGGTCCGGCCTGTACGGCAACCCGGGCCAGCTCAACTACGGGGCAGCCAAGGCGGGCATCGCGGCGATGACCAACATCGCCGCCAAGGAGCTCGGGCGCTACGGCGTCACGGTCAACGCCATCGCTCCGGCGGCGCTGACCCGGATGACCGAGAACCTCGGCTTCGGGAACGCTGCCCGCGACGTCGAGCCCGGCGCGTTCGACTCCTTCGCGCCCGAGAACATCTCGCCGCTGGTGGTGTGGCTGGGCAGCGCCGAGTCCGCCGGAGTGACCGGCCAGGTGTTCAACGTGGCCGGTGGCCGGATCTCGGTGGCCGAGGGCTGGCGGCGGGGCCCCGAGCAGGACAAGGGCGACCGGTGGGAGCCCGGCGAGCTCGGCCCGGTCGTCACCGAGCTGCTCGGCCGGGCCCGTCCGCCCGAGACGCTCGGCGTGTGAGCTGCCGCTTGGCTTCCGCGTTGTGACGGTGGTACGAATCTGGCCCACCGTCACACGTCCACAATCCCCACACTGGCCCGCGCCCTGTGCCGCGACCCGAGAGGAACACCCGTGTCCCACGCCTTCCTGAGCGACCCCTGGTTCGACGCCGTCGAGGAGCTGCGCTCCGAGCAGCCCGACGCCCCCGATGCCATGGCGGACGCCACCATCAACATCACCGTGACCGGTGGGCCCGACGGCGACGTCGACGTCCACCTCGCTGGGGGTGCCTTCGACCGGGGCCACACCGAGGGTGCGCCCACCAGGCTCACCGTCCCCTACGAGGTCGCCAAGAAGCTCTTCATCGACGGTGACCAGTCAGCGGCCATGCAGGCGTTCATGTCCGGCCAGATCAAGGTCGAGGGCGACATGACCAAGGTGATGGCGCTGCAGACGGTGACGCCCACGGCCGAGCAGCAGGCCTTCCAGGCCAAGCTGGCCGACCTGACGAACTGAGGCAGCGTTAGCCGCGGACGATGGCACCGGCGCAGTAGGTGCGGAGGAACTCCCGCTCCTTGGCCTGCGACCGCGCCCGCGGACCAGCCACCGACAGGAGCGACAGGATCATCCGGAGGACGAACTCGGCGGCATCCTCCGCGATGATCCCGTCGCGCAGCTGACCGGCAGCTCGCGCCTGCTCGAAGATGGGTCGCAAGAAGTCCTGGGTCAGCTCGTACAACGCTGTCGAGGCGCCGGCGATCGAGGTCGTGTGCCCGGCAACCTCCGGGGCGAACAGGAGGGCGAGGTGCTCGTTCTTGCGGACTGCCGCGACCGTGTAGAGCACGCCCTCGACGATGGCATCTCCGAGCGTCTCTTCGCGCTGGACCCGGCGGCCGAGCGCTGCGAGGAACTCCCTGCCCTCGCGGAGGACGACGCCGAGGATGATCTCGTCCCGGCCCCCCTCGAAGTACCGGTACACCGTGGCCCGCGACACGCCTGCCTCGGTGGCGATGTCCTCGAGCGTCGTCTTGGCCACGCCGAATCGGGTGAAGCAGGTCTCGGCGGCATCGATCAAACGGTCGCGCGCGTCGTCCACCGAACTCGGGGCGTCGCTACGCCAAGACTCTCTCAGCATCCGGGCCATGACCGCAGTCTACGCCTGTCGACGGCGCGGCTTCACGAGACACCCAGTACGTTCTGTTCCATGACTGACTTCGCAGACCGTTACGACGACGGCATCGCCCGAGGCATGATCGACGCGGGCAGCGCCGCTGGTGGCCTCCCGGGATACCTCGGCATCGAGCACGTGCGCTTCGAGCCCGGGCGGTTCTTCGCCACGGCGACGATCGCGCCGGAGCTGTTGACGCCGTTCGGCAACGCCCACGGGGGCGTGACGGCTGCCATCGTCGACCACGTGACCGGCGTGGTCGTCTACCCCCTGATGCAGCGGGGCCAGTGGGCGGCGACCACAGAGATCAAGGTGAACTACCTCGCCCCCCTTAAGGCCGAGACCGTCGACGCCGAGGCCACGGTGGTGGCCATGACGAAGCGGTCCGCGGTGGTGCGCTGCGAGCTGTATCGCCAGGACGACGATCGGCGCGTCCTGGCCGCCGCCCAGGCGACGCTCACCATCGTCGACCCGCGCTGAGCGAGGTCGTGCCTCACCCGGGTTCGGAGGGGGCGACGGACGGTGCTGATAGAGCGCCAGCACCGCGTCGAACGCCGACGCCTTGACGGCCAGCTCACCGATCGACGCCAGGATGCGGGCCCGGAGAGCTCGACGGCTTGCTGGTGGAGGAGCAGACGGCGGGCCTCGGCCACGATCTCCTCCACCGTCTCGCCCTCGAACTCGAAATCGCCGGCGAGGGCCGGCACGTGCGGCAGGCTCGAGTAGCCGTTGTCGCGCAACCGGTGCTCGATCTCGAGGGTCTCCCGGACGAGCGGATCGTCGACGAAGACGTCCGAGGGTCCGTCGGCCGGCCCGCTCAACCTGCGGCGGCCTCGGTCAGCTTCGACTTCGCCCGACCTGGATGAGGCTCACGCCCATGAGCCGAGCGGTCTCTGGGTTGGAGGCCACGGCGCGGATGGCCGTCCCGAAGCGCGTGGTCTTCAGGAACCAGCCGAGCCCGGCGGCCGAGACCGCCGCCAGCGGGAGCGTTGCGATGGTCGCCGATGCGCAGGTCCCCGATCGTGACCGCTCCGTCGCTCAGGCGCGGGCGCCTCGACCCCAGAGCACCCGCAGCACGGTGCCGACCTGGGCGGCGCTCGGCCTGACCGGACCGAACATCGACCCTGTCAACCCGGGCAGGGCCGCCAGCCGGCTGGTGGCCACTGCCTTCGGCACGGCGAACTCGCGGATGCCGGCGTCGCCGTGCAGGCGACCGAAGCCGCTGGAGCGCACACCGCCGAAGGGCAGGCCGGGGAGGAGGGCGGTGGCGAGTGCGTCGTTGATGCTGATCGCGCCGGTGGCGAACCGCTCGACCACGTCGTCGACCACTCGACGGTCGCGCCCGAACACGCTCCCAGCCAGCCCATAGTCACAGTCGTTCGCCACCCGCACCGCGTCATCGACATCGTCCACGGGGATGATGGAGAGCACGGGCCCGAAGGTCTCTTCCCGGGCCAGGGCCATGTCCGGCCGTACGTCATCCACGATGGTGGGCTCGAAGAAGCTGGCCCCGAGGTCGTCGCGTCGGTGGCCGCCCACGAGGATCGAGGCTCCGGCAGCCGTGGCATCGCGCAGGCGCTGCTCGATGACGTCGATCTGGGGCGGCTGCGTGATGGCACCGACGTGCTTGGTGCGCTCGGGCCCGACGGTGACGCGCCGCGCGGCCCGGACCGCCGCTTCCCGGAAGGGGACGTGGTTCCGGCGGGTGACGAGGACTCTCTCGACCGCGATGCAGGTCTGACCGGCGTTGGCGAAGCAGCCGGCCACGGCCGTGCGGGCTGCGGCGTCGATGTCGGCGTCGTCGCAGACGATCATTGCGTCCTTGCCGCCCAGCTCCATGACCGTGGGCGTGAGGTTCTCGGCCGCCGCCCGCAGGATGCGCCGCGCAGTGGCCGGGCTGCCGGTGAAGGCGATCTTGTCGACGCCGCTCGACGACAGGGCGGCCCCGGTGACCCCGTCGCCGGTGACCACCTCGACGAGGGGGGCGCCGGCCTCGTTGATGATCTCGGCCAGGAGGACGCCGGTGAGGGGTGTCAGCTCCGAGGGCTTCAGGACGGCGGTGTTGCCGGCGGCGAGCACGGCGGACAGCGCCTGGACGGGCACGAAGGCCGGGTAGTTCCACGGGCTGATCACGCCCACGACGCCGTACGGCTCGTACCGGATCTCGGCGCGCTTCACGTACAGCGGGAACGAGGACACCTTCTCCGGCGCCAGCACCCTGGGTGCTCGTCGCGCCGTGTGGGTGAACAGAACAGCGCACGAGAGCACCTCGGCCATGGCGTCGAAGTCCGGCTTGCCGGTCTCGGAAGCGATCACCTCGGCGAGCTCTCCGGCCCGCAGGGCGAGACGGGCGCGGATGCGTCGCAGGTGGTCGGCGCGCTCGGCTGGTGCGCGGCGGCCCCAGTCGGTCTGGTTGGTGCGGGCGCGGGCAACCGCGGCGACGACGTCGGCGGCGTCGTGCACCGCCACGGTGCCCACGGTGCGGCCGTCCCGGGGGTCAGTGGACGCGAGGCGGGGACGGTCCTCGGTGGCAGGTCCGGCGGTGATGGTCATGACGGCAGACTCCTTTGCCGGGGCATGACGGGGGGTGGCGAGGACGCCGGACCCCCCGCCAGGCGCTCATGGTGGTGGGGCGGTGGAACGAAGGCGACGTGGGGAGGGCACGTCGATGACGACGGCTGCGACTCGGCGGGGAGCGGTGCACAGGTGGCGGTCATCGGCGATCCCGCACGTGGTTCACGTCCGTTGCAGGATGTGCACGACGCACACGGAGCCGGCGCCGGCCATGTGGCACAGCCCGGTCCGGGCGCCCTCGACCTGACGCTGGCCGGCGGCACGCCGCAGCTGGACCACGGTCTCGTGGATCTGCGCCAGGCCCGTCGGGCCGCCCGGGTGGCCACGGGCGGTCAGGCCGCCGTCAGTGCTGAACGGGATGCGGCCACCGAGGCTCGTCTCGCCGGTGACCACGAGCTTGTCGCCCTCGCCGTCGCCGCAGATGCCGAGCAGCTCGTAGTACACGAGCTCCTCGATGGGGAACGCATCGTGGACCTGCACCAGGTCCAGGTCGCGAGGCCCGAGCCCGGCCTGCTCGTACGCGTCGGCCGCAGTGTCCCGGGTCATCTGCGCCGGTCCGATCACGGCGCCGAGGAAGACGTGGCCATCGGTGTAGGTCTCCGAACGCTGCTGTGACGCCACCACCTCGATCATCGGCCCGCCCAGGCGCCGGGCGACGTCCTCGGAGGCCACGATCGCGGCCGCCGCCCCGCCACCTGCGGCGCACGCCATCTTGGACGTGTGCGGGTAGGAGATCATGGTCGAGGCCAGGACCTCCTCGACGGTGACCTCGTGATCGGCGCGGCGCTGGGCCATCGGGTTCTCGCGAGCGTGGTTCCAGTTCTTGGCCGCGATGGCGGCGAAGGTCTCCACGGACGTGCCCACCTCGTGCATGCGCCGGGTGGCCCACATGGCGAAGAACGCGGCCGGCAGCATGACGTCCTCGGCGCCCAGGCCACGGCGGCCGCTGCGGCCCAGGCCACCCATGCGGTTCATGTCGTCGAAGCCGAGCGCCATGGCCACATCGACCCGCCCGCCGGCCACGGCATGGACCGCCTCCCCGAAGGCCGACGAGCCGGTGGCGGACGCGTTCTCGACGTGGGTGACCGGCAAGCCGGTGAGGCCGAGGTCCTTGGCCACGTGCACGCCTGCGGTGATCCCGCCGCCGATGTAGCCGTTGTACAGCGCCCCGACCTCGGGGAAGTCGACGCCGGCGTCGTCGAGCGCCGAGACCCCGGCCACGTAGCCCATGTCGGTGGCCGGGATGCCCTGGTTGCCGAACGGGTGCATGCCCACGCCGACCACGAAGACGCGGCGACCCATCCTGGACGTCATCGGAGCACCTCGAAGCGGAACGTGACCAGCTCGTGGCCGTCGTCGTCGGTGCCGACCGGGAACAAGGTCAGCGCCATCTGGTCGCCGATGGACCAGTCCTGCTGGGACCCCATGAGAGGCGCCTGCACCCGGACGCCCTCGGGGAGGTCGACCTGGCCCACCGCGTAGCCACCGGTGTCGCCGAAGGAGACCTTGCCCATCCGGGGCACGTGGAGGAAGGTCCAGGCGTACAGCGTGCCCGCCGGGCCCAGCTCGACGTCTCGCACGGGCGTGCGCGAGACGGGACACCGCTTGCGGCGGGGCCAGAAGTGGAGCCCGGACTCGGGTGCATACGAGCCCAGCAGCCGGGGTCGGTCCTCCCCATCGGCCGGCAGCCGGAACAGGTGGGGGTCGGTGGGCACCATCAGCTGGCCAGCTCCTCGTCTCCGTCGTCCTCGGCGAGCTGGTCGACGAAGTCGATCACCGCCGCAGTGAAGGCATCGTTGCGGTCGCCGACGACCATGTGCCCGGCATCCGCGATGTCGACGAACTGGGCGTGGGGGCACTGCTGGCGGAACGTGGCCACGCCCTCCAGGCTCAACATGTCCGACATGCGACCCCGGACCAGCAGCGTCGGCACGGTCAGGTTCCGGGCTGCGTCGCCCAGCGTGTCGACGTCGGTGCGACCGTCGCGGCTCTTGCCCGACAGGAACGCCGGGTCCCAGTGCCAGCGCCAGCGGCCGTCGTCGCCCTGGCGCAGGTTCTTGCGCAGCCCGTCGAGGTTGCTCGGCCGCGGTCGGTTGGGCCGGTAGGCGGCGATGGCGTCGGCCGCCTCGTCGAGCGTGGCGAAGCCGTCGGGCGCCGCCGACATGAACCCGACGATGCGCTCGACGCCCGCGGCCTCGAGCTGGGTGGCGATGTCGACGAGGACGAGGCCCTGGAAGCGGCCGGGACGCAGCGATCCCTCGCTGACCAGTCCGACCATACCGCCCATCGACGCCCCGACGACCACCGGTGGCCGACCGATCTCGGCGCACACCGCGTCGAGGTCCTCGACCATGGCGTCGGTGGTGTAGTCGCCGTCGGACGCCCACTGGGAGTCCCCGTGGCCCCGCAGGTCCATGGTCCAGGCCTCGTAGCCGCGAGCGGCCAGCTGGCCGGCGGTGCCGGACCAGCTGTGGCGGGTCTGGCCGCCACCGTGGAGGAGCAGCACCGGGGGGCCCTCGGAGAGCCCGCCGAAGCGTTCGAGCACCACGGTCAGCCCAGCCGCGGTGCGGACGGGGCGGACCTCGGAACCGGAGAGATCGGTCATCGCTGCGTCCCCACCTTCAGCTCGGCGAAGGGCACGTCCTTGTCGACGCGGGGCTCACCGGGGAGGCCGAGCACCCGCTCGCCGATGATGTTGCGCTGGATCTGGTCGGAGCCGCCGGCGATGGAGATGGCCGGGCTGAACAGCGCCAGCTGCTGGAGCATGCCGCCGAGGGGCGTGTCGTCGCCCATGAGCTGCCCGTGTGGGCCGAGCGCCTCGAGGCCGACGTCGCGGAGCTGGCGGACCATCTCGGAGGCGGCCAGCTTCCCGGTGGAGACCTCCGGGCCCGGGCCCCGGCCGGCGGCCTTGGCCGCCTGCACCCGCAGGCTCGTGAACCGGGCGATCTCCATCAGCGTGTAGATGCGCATCACCTTGTCGCGCAGGACCTTGTCGTCGGCCCGACCGACGAGGGCGGGCAGGCCGGCGATCATCGAGCCGCCACCGCCGAACGCCATCGCCATGCCGGCCATGTCGCCGCCGCCGCGGCTGCGCTTGCCGGCGGGGCGTTCGAGGTCGTTGCTGCCGATCATGGAGCCCCCCTCCCCGCCCATGCCCGATGCGCCGAGGGAGTTCCGCTCGTGCGCCAGCGTGGTGACCGCCACGCCCCAGCCGCGGTTCACGTCGCCGATGACATTGTCGTGCGGCACCCGGGCCTCGGTCAGGAACACCTCGTTGAACGTGGCCCCGCCGGTCATCTCCTTGAGGGGGCGCACCTCGATGCCGGGCTGATCCATGTCGATCACGAAGTAGGTGATGCCCTCGTGCTTAGGCACGTCCGCTGCGGTGCGGGCGATGAGGATCCCCCAGCGGGAGAACTGCGCACCGGAGGTCCACACCTTCTGGCCGTTGACGATCCACTCGTCCCCGTCGCGCTCGGCCCTGGTCTGCAGGCCGGCCAGGTCGGAGCCCGCGCCGGGCTCCGAGAACAGCTGGCACCACACCTCCTTGCCGCTGACCATGCTGGGCAGGAACCGCTGGCACTGCTCGTCGGTGCCGTGGTCGATGATGGTGGGGCCGGCCATCATCACACCGATGCCGCTCGGCGGTCCGACGGCACCGACGGCGGCCCGGGCCGCGCCGACCTGCTTGGCCTGGTCGCTCGAGAGTCCCTTGCCGAACCAGCGCTTGGGCCAGGTCGGGTACCCCCAGCCGCTCTCGGTCAGGCGCTCCCACCACTGACCGAGCGTCAGCTCCGGGTCCCAGCTCTCCCGGAACCAGCGCTCCGCTTCCTCACGCACGCTGGTCGGCGCGTCGATCGTCATCTGTCCTCCTGTGGGCCGATTGTCCGCCTGCCCGCCACGAGGGTCAGGGTCGGACGAGGTGCAACGCTAGGACATATGATCTCCTGTGTCACATGTACTGGGGATCGTCCCCAGCGGGAAGGATCAGATGACCGACATCGGTTTCGACGGACAGGTCGCGATCGTGACCGGCGCCGGCCACGGCCTCGGCCGCCAGCACGCTCTGGCCCTCGCATCGCGAGGTGCTCGGGTCCTGGTCAACGACCTCGGCGGCACCGTCGACGGCAGCGGCTCCGACGCTGGGCCGGCCCAGCAGGTCGCCGACGAGATCAACGCCGCCGGCGGCGAAGCCGTCGCCGACACGAGCTCCGTGGCCACCCAGGAGGGCGGCGAGGCGATCGTGGAGACGGCGCTCAACGCCTTCGGACGGGTCGACATCGTGGTGAACAACGCCGGCATCCTGCGAGACAAGGCGTTCCACAACCTGACCCCCGACCTGCTCGACCCTGTCATCCAGGTCCACCTCTACGGAGCATTCTGGGTCACGCTGCCCGCCTGGAAGCTGATGCGCGAGCAGGGCTACGGCCGGGTGGTCAACACCACGTCCGCCGCTGGGCTCTTCGGCAACTTCGGGCAGACCAACTACGGCGCCGCGAAGATGGGACTGGTGGGCTTCACCAAGGCCCTCGCCCAAGAGGGCCGCAAGCGCAACGTGCTCGCCAACGTCATCGCGCCCGGTGCTCGCACCCGCATGACCGAGGAGCTGCTAGGCCCCATGGCCGACGCCCTCGATCCCGAGCTCGTGGCCCCCGTGGTGGTGTACCTGGCGTCGGACCAGTGCGACGTCACCGGCCAGATCCTGTCCGTCGCCGGCGGTCGGGTGAGCCGCGTCGTGGTCGCCGAGCCCCTCGGCTACTACTCCAAGGAGCTCACGCCCGAGCAGGTGCGCGACAACTGGGGCACCATCGCGGCACTGGACGATCTCATCGTCCCCGACAACGCCAACGAGGAGATCGGCCAGCTCCTCAACGTCGTCACCGGGTAGCAGGGTCGCCGACGTGAGCGACACGCTCGTCCTCTTCCTCACCGTCCCCCTGATCACCGCCTTCATCGGCTACATCACCAACTGGGCGGCGGTGAAGATGGTGTTCCACCCCCGCCAGCCCTGGGGTGTGGGGCCACTCAAGTGGCAGGGCATCGTGTACCGGCTGGCGCCCAAGTTCGCGGCCGAGATCGCCACCACCACAGGGCAGGTCCTCAGCCCCGAGGACATGGTGGAGCGACTCGATGCCCACGGCCTGGTGCAGCGGCTCGTGGCCGCCCACCCTGCGGAGATCGACGCCATGCTCGAGGAGGCGCTCGACATCGTGGCCCCGGGCACGTGGGACGCCATGGCGCCGGAGGCCCGCGACCAGGTGCGCGGGCTCGTGCTCGGCCAGGTGGAGCAGAGCGTCGGGCACGCCCTGGCGGGCGTGGGCGACAAGGCCGAGGACCTCATCGACCTCGACCGGCTCATGGTCGAGGAGCTGAGCGGTCCCAATGCAGATCGCCTGGCCCGGGTCGCCCAGGAGGTGGGTCACCGCGAGCTGCGCTTCATCGAGATCTACGGCGGCGTGTTCGGCTTCATCGTCGGCATCGTGCAGGCCGCCGCCTACTCGGCGTTCAGCGTGTGGTGGACGATGCCGATCGTCGGCGCCATCGTCGGACTCGGCACCAACTGGCTCGCCATCCAGATGATCTTCCGTCCGCTCGAGCCCCGTCGCTACTTCGGGCTCGTCACGTACCAGGGCATGTTCCCGAAGCGCCAGGCCGAGATCGCCCACGACTACGGGCGGATCGCCGGCCACGAGGTGCTCACGCCGGCCAACCTCATCGACCACGTCAGCACCAACCCGGCTGCCGGGGAGCTGGCCGCCGAGCTGGTGGGCCAGGCCCGGGGCCAGCTCGATCAGTTCCGGCCGATGCTGGCCATTATCGCCGGCGTCGAGCCGACCGACGAGCAGCTCGACAAGGTCACCTTCGTCCTCACCCAGCGCCTGGCCGACCTGATGCCCCAGGCCCGCGGCATCGTGGAGGAGCACCTGTCCCAGAGCCTGCGGCTCGACCAGCTGATCGAGGAGCGCCTGTCGGTGCTCGACAAGCACCAGTTCGAGCGCATGCTGCGGGGCATCTTCGAGGAGGACGAGGTGATCCTCGTCGTCATCGGCGGGGTGCTGGGCGGTGCCGTCGGTGCCTTGCAGGGCGCCATCGTCCTCGCTGCGGGCTGGTGACCGACGAGCGGGGCCGGCTCAGGTCGTCTCGACGTCGCTGACCACCCAGCCGTCCGGGGTCTCGACCAGGATCACCTCGACCCGCAGGCGGGTGCGCTGAGGCTCTTCGAACTGCCTGCCGGTCACCTCTTGGTCCACGATCGCGAACGTGCGGGCTTCGTGGTCTGCGATGGTGGCGATGAGCGGTCCGACGCTGATCTCGGACGTCGCCGTCGCCTCGTTCTCTCGGAGGGCGTCGACGAAGCCCGCCCCGCCGAGCAGTGACCGGTAGCGGCTCGCGAAGGCCTTGGTGGAGCGCTGCTCGATGGCGTCCTCGGTCTCCTCGAACGTGCGATGGTCGTAGGCCGTGAACAGCTCGATGAACTCCTCGGAGAACGCCAGCACCTCTTCGCGGTCGGTGGTGTCGTCTGCGCCAGCCCCGACCGCGAAGCCGCCGATGCCCACCAGGACGAGCAGCCCCGCCGCGACCCAGGTCGCGAGACGTCCACGAGGTAGCGTCTCACCATGATCCGTCGTCTCGCTCGGTCCAGCATCGCCGCCGGAGTCGCCCTCGCGGGCGGAGTCGCCTTCGCCGGGTTCGGCGTCGCTGCCGCCGTCGGCACCGACGAGGGCGGCGTCCCCGCCGCCGACGCCGACGAGCTGGCGCTCGTCGAGCGCTTCGCCGGGGCGGTCACGACCTTCGACGCCGGCCAGGTCGAGGCGGACATCGAGCGCATCCTCGCCCTCGGCACCCCCACCTTTGCTGACGAGTTCCGCTCCACCATGGGCGAGACCTTCGTCGCCGACCTCCAGGCCAGCGGCTCGGTCAGCAGCGGCGAGATCGTCGCCGGGCCGACCCTGCAACGGGTCGACGACGGAACGGCCGTCTTCTTCGTCGTGGTCAACCAACAGATCACAGCTCCTTCAGCGGCACCCGCGGAGGGCGAGGGTGCGAACGGTAGTGGTGATGGGTCTCCGGCGGCGCCGCAGAGCCGGATCGTCCGGGTCGGCCTGCTGGTGCAGATCGACCGCGATCAGGACCTCGTGACGAGCGTGCAGGTGCTGTGAGCAGAACCGACAGCACTGAGGTGGCGCTCATCCTCCCTGCGGGATGCCGTCCTCGAGGTCGACTCGCACCGTGTCGATCAGGGCGCTGAGGCCGCCGGGCTGCTGAGCGGCGGCGCCGATCTGGTCGCCGGGGAGCAGCTGCACCACCCCGAACTGGGGCACACCGAGCGACTCGAGGTCGATGGTGATCTTCTGGGCGATCGACGGCGCGAAGATGCGGTCGATGCGCAGGCCGCTGCCGTAGACGGGGACGCCGAGGCGCGGGTTGTACCCAGTGGCGAACGGGATGCCGCCGCCGGCGCTGAGCCAGAAGTTCCCGCCTTCGAAGGTGAGGCCGAAGCGCTCGATCATCAGCGGCGTCAGCTCGAGGATCTCGCGGACCTTCCCGGGGCTGGCCGCGAGCTCGCCGAAGGTGGTGTCGAGCCCGGCGAGGACTCCGTCGACGTCGTCGCGGACATCGGCGATCAGACCCGAGCCCTCGGTGGACAGCGTCGATCCGTTCCGCAGGATCGACTCCAGCTCATCGGTGCGCCGGGCCAGCACGGAGCCGAGCTCTGCGAAGCTCGACAGGGCTCCCTCGACGTCGCCGCGGGCCCCGTCCAGCGTCTCGGTGAGCTGCGCGGCATTGCCGAGGAGCGAGTCGATCTCGGCCTCGCGGTTCCGGATCGTCTCGCTGATCACGACGCCGCTGCGCAGGATGCTGCGCAGGTCGTCCTCGTTGCCGACGATCGCCGCTGAGCCGTCGATGAAGTCGCCGAGCGACTCGGGGTTGAGGTCGCCAAGGAGCGCGTCGGCGTCGGAGAGGAGGGTGCCCAGCTCGGCCGGCACCGAGGTGCGCTCGAGTGGGATGCGCGTGCCGTCGGCCTCGGCGGCGGGGACG
>DATCYI010000522.1:0-1903 GCA_036570385.1 Acidimicrobiales bacterium
GGTCACGCGCGGCTCCCCAGCCGTGCCGATGGCGCTCCCATGCGCCGCACCCTATGTGACCTTCGGGTCAGCCGGTCGCCCGGTTGGACACCACTCCGCACACCTTCTCGCCGTTGAGGCAGGTGCGCACCTCCCGGTCGAGAGCGTCCTGGTCCCAGGCCTGCACGAAGTCGGCGTGCACGCTGCGCACCCCACCCGCCGCGAGCTCGAGCCCGGCCGGGTCGCCCGTGACCGGGTAGTGCACCTCGAAGATGAGCTGGGGCACCGGCACGGGGTGGTCGTCGGGGCAGGTGCCGCCTTCGCTGTAGGCCATGTGCGACTGGTGGTCGTCGCTGTCGAGGTGCTCGCCATCCCAGCATTCGGGGAAGGCGACGCGCACCCCGAGCGGCGCGGTGCGAGGGCACGTCGGCGGCTCGCTGTGCAGCACCGGCGAGGCCCCGCAGTGCCAGGCCGCGATGGCGAGCGACTGCGGCTCGGTCGCCGTCTGGTCGCCGGCAACCACGACCAAGCCCTCGGGGAACGACTCGACGGAGGTGGGATCGACGCTCACGCCGGGCCGGTAGTAGGCGACGCTGCCCGTCGGCCGCAGCGCCTCGCCGTCGCGCAGCAGCGCCGGAGCCCAGTACGCAGCGGTGTCGAGCTTGTTCTGGCAGGTCGTGTCGCCGCCGACCAGCGACTCCGGCGTGGAGCGGGCGTCGGTGGCGGTGTTGCCGAAGAAGTCGTGCAGGTGGGAGCGGCCGGGATGGCCGTGGTGGACGATCGGGTCGTCGGTGGCGGTGTGGCTCCAGCCGCACTCCACCTTGAACTGGGGCACGCGCCCCTGCGGGCCCATCCCCGCGACCCGCCCCGTGCTGGTCGCCTCGAGATCGACCAGCGCTGCCTCGTCGCTCGCCGCCGACCCGCCGTCGTCGCTTGCGAGGGCGACGACAGCGGTGGCGAGCACCACCACGAGCACGGCCACCGCGGCCGCGAGGCGGCCGCGGGTCACGGGCGCTCGGGCAGGGCGATGGCGTCGAGATCGACCTCGTACGGCACGTTCGTGGCCGGCTGGGCGGGAGCGTTCTCGGCATCAGGCATGTTCGGCTGGTCCGGCGGCTCG
Organism: Acidimicrobiales bacterium; assembly: GCA_036570385.1. Taxonomy (GTDB): domain Bacteria; phylum Actinomycetota; class Acidimicrobiia; order Acidimicrobiales; family VFJN01; genus VFJN01. The sequence continues at coordinate 1,100 of DATCYI010000522.1, forward strand.
GGGGTGGGCGCCGTCTCGTAGTCGACCGACGGGGGCTTCTCGGCACCCATCAGCGCGACCAGGTCGAGGGCGTTGGCGGCCCAGTCGGTGGCCGTCGGCTCGCCCTCGCAGGGGGCGAGGCCCTCGAGGTCGGTCGGTGCCGTGGTGGTGAAGGTGTTGCCGTCGAAGCAGTTGCCGAGGCTGGCCAGGTCGGTCTGGAGGCTGCCGAAGCCGAGGTCGGCGACGCCCGACTCGCTCACCTCGTTGCCCACGATGCTGTTCTGCATGGCGTCCCAGAGCACGAGGGCGAGCTGCTCGGGGTCGGTGACCGCCGGCGGCTCGTTGCGGGCCTCGGAGCACGGCATGTCCCAGGTCGACTCGTCCGGCACGACGTCGTTGGCCTCTTCCTCGGGGAACGGCACGAGGCCGATGCCCACGAGGTCGTGGTCGAACACGAGGTTGCGCTCGATCACGTTGCGGTTGCTGCCGGCCACGAGGATCCCGTTGCCCATGGCGAGCAGCGCGACGTCGATGGCTGGCGTGTCGTCTTGGTTGTTCGAGTGCACGATGTTGCCGACGATCGTGTTCTCACGACCCGGGTAGCAGAGCTCGTAGGAGCCGCTGTTGGGCACGATCCCGGCCCTGTTGTTGCGCCAGGTCGAGTTGACGATGAGCAGGTTGCCACCGGAGTTCGTGCCGGAGTAGCCGAGGCCGTTGTACTCCGAGATCACGTCGTCGATCACCGCGTCGCAGGGGTAGCACTGCCCGATGTAGAGGCCGGCGTCGGGGCTGCCCGATGCGTAGATGTGCTCCAGCTGGCCCTTC
>DATCYI010000523.1:0-13946 GCA_036570385.1 Acidimicrobiales bacterium
GGGTCCCGTCGTTGACGAGGGTGACGGTGAAGATGTCGCCGATGTGGCCACGCAGGACAGGTCCGGGGAACTGGTCGTTGAACATCCACAGCTCCTGCGTCACACCGGGGGCGACCTCCTTGACGGTCTCGGTCGCGTGCAGGGTGAGCTCGTGGTTCGTGGCGCCCGGCGCCGGCTCCAGGGCCGGGTCGTAGGGCTGCCAGTCGGCCTCAGGGGTGGCCGCGAAGTCGATCACCGCTGAGTCACCGGAGCTGCCGGCGGGGTGGTCGCCGGTTGCGTGATCACCACTGGCGACGGCAGCCGGAGCGGCGCCGGTCACCTTGATGTCGAGCAGCATCCCGGCCTCCTTGTGGCCGGGGACGGTGCACCACGCCTGGCTGTCCTCGGAGATGACGCCGAGGGTGACGGTCTCGCTGCCACCCGGGTCGATCATTCCGGTGCCGGTCTCGCCGTCGAGCTTCAGGTCGTGGGCCATCGCACCGGCGTTGGTCACCACGACGGTGAGCTCGGTGCCGGCAGGCACCTCGATCGAGGAGGGCTTCACGTACAGGTCGCCGAGCTCGATCTCGACGGTCTGGGGGCCTCCGCTGGCGGCAGCCCCGCCGGCGGAGTCGCCGCTGTCGGCGCCGGCGGCGAAGCCGACCCCGATGACGCTGCCGAGCAGCGCCAGCGCGGCGACCACGAAGGTGACGACGTTCCACGAGTCACGCCGGACCTTGATGGAGTCGATGTCTCGTTGCAGCTCGGCGATGGAGCCGTCGCTGCCTGGCTGGGCTGGGGGTGTTGTATCGGGCATGACCACATGATCGGCAGCAACGTGGTTCAGGCACACCGTCCTTGGTCGGACCTTGGAGGGACCTTGGTCCCCCCGTCCGGTCCCCCGCCGGACGGGGCGGTGCTACTCGATGATCAGCTCCGTGACCATCCCTGCCTCGCTGTGCCCGTCGATGTGGCAGACGACCTGGTAGGTCCCGGCCGGCTGGCCCGCGAAGTCGATGGTGAGCTCCTCACCGGGGTCGAGCTCGGGGGTGCCCTTGCCGAGCTCCGGCACGAACAGGTCGTGCTCCACGGTTCCGTCGTTCACGACCTTGATGGCGCGGTCGTCCCCGGAGAGCACGATCGGGTCGGGGTCGAACGCGAAGTCGGTCATGGACACGGTCACGTCGGCGCTCACGCCGTCGCCGTCGCCGCCGGCAGCTCCGCCGACCACGATGCCGGCCAGCACGGCCGCACCGGCGAGGACGGCGCCGCCCGCCACCCAGGCCAGAAGAGCCCTGCGGCGGCGCTGCGCGTCGAGGCGCTCCTGCTCGCGGCGGCTCACGAGCGCGACCTGACGGGATGGGCAGATGTGATGGCCATGGGTCCACGATCGCCTCGACGGGCCGGCTCGGCACCCGTCGTTGGGCACCGGATCTTGGGACCTTGGTCCCGCGCGAGGCTTTCGGCCATGCCCGTCGACCGCACCCCTGGCCGCCCCGAGGACGTCCTCGACCGCATCACCGATGGCGCGGACCTCATAGTCCCCCTGGCCAACGGCGAGCCGGTGAGCGTGATCGATGCCATCGAGGCGAACGCGCAGCGCTGGCAGGGCGTTCGCATCCACCAGATGCACGTGATGCACGACCGTCCGTACCTCCACGGAAGCGTTCGCGATCACCTCCTGCACGTCTCGTACTTCTTGTCGCACATCACCCGCCCGGCCTTCCACGAGCGGGGCTGCGAGCTGGTGCCGAACCACTTCAGCGAGGTTCCCCGCCTGCTCGAGGAGACCACGAAGTGCTCGATGGTGCTGGCGGCCGCCGCGCCGATGGACCGCCACGGCTACTTCTCCCTGGGCGTGAGCTGCGACTACGTGGCGCCGTTCATCGGGAGGGTGCCGTTCTTCCTCGAGGTGAACAACGCGATGCCCCGCACCTTCGGGCGGAACCAGGTTCACGTCAGCCAGGTGGCCGGCTGGTGCGAGGTCGACCGTCCGCTCGTCGAGGTGGCGCCAGCGGTGCCGTCGGCGATCGACCAGCGCATCGCGGCGCACGTGGTGGAGCGGATCCCCGACCGCGCAACCCTCCAGGTCGGCATCGGCTCCATCCCCAACGCGCTCCTGGCCGGCCTGCGCGACCACCGCGACCTCGGCATCCACACCGAGCTGCTCTCCGACGGCCTCATCGACCTGGTGGAGCGCGGCGTGGTGACCGGGACGTACAAGCGGGTGGGCACCGGAAAGGTCGTCACCACCTTCTGCCTGGGCACCCAAGGTCTCTACGACTTCCTGCACGAGAACCCGGCGGTCGAGATGCTGCCGGTCAGCTGGGTGAACGACCCCAGGGTGATCGCCCGCGACGACTGCTTCGTGTCGATCAACGCCACCACAGAGGTCGACCTCGTCGGCCAGTGCGCATCGGAGACGGTCGGCGGCAGGTACTGGTCCTCGAGCGGCGGCCAGGCCGACTTCGCCCGGGGCGCCATGTACTCGGACAAGGGCAGCGCCTTCGTAGTGCTCCCGGCGACCGCAGCGGGCGGCACGGTGTCGCGCATCCGGGCGACGCTCACCCCCGGGTCGATGGTCACGACGATCAAGAACACCGTCGACAACGTCGTGACCGAGCACGGCGTGGCCAAGCTGAGGGGCAAGTCGATCTCGGAGCGCGCCAAGGCCCTGATCGCGATCGCCGAGCCGCAGTTCCGGGAGGAGCTCACGGCACAGGCGCGAGAGCTCGGCTACCTCTGAGATCTCCGACATGGGACCTTGGTCCCCTCCGTCGCCGCCGGTCGGCCCTGTGCGGGCGCCGGGTCGATCAGCAGGATCGATCCATGACGACGCCGATGGATGTCCTGTTGATCGAGAGCCGTCCGGGCGCTGCTCGCGCTGCGGCTGAGTCTCTGGAGGCCGCCGGGCACCGGGTGCACCTGTGCCACGAGCCCGGTGAGCCCGCGTTCCCCTGCAAGGGCCTGGTCGACCCGAGCTCCTGCCCCCTGGAGGGCCACATCGATGTTGCGCTGCTCGTGCGGCCCCGCATCGCTCCCCGACCCACCGCCGTCGAGGACGGCGTGACGTGCGCCCTGCGCGCCGGGGTGCCGCTGGTGGAGCAGGGCAGCGAGGTGCTCGATCCGTACGGACCGTGGGTCACGCTGCGCACCCACACCGACGACGACGTCGTGGCTGCGTGCGAGGAGGCGATCCAGCTCGGCGACGAGCCGCTGAGGGCCGACGTCCTGCACCGCTGCTCGCGGCTGCTGCAGGCCGCGGGGATCGACCCGGCCGACGTCACCGTCACCGTCGATCGCCGGTGCTCCTCGCTGGCCGTGCGACTGGACGTCCCCGGTGAGCCCGACCGCCGCCTCGAGCACGCGCTGTCCGTGCGGGCGCTCGATGCCGTGCGGTCGTCCAGCCGCCGCACCGTGGGCCAGGCCGACGTGTACGTCAACCGCACCGGCGCCCCCGTGGGAGCGCTCGCTTAAGAGCTCAAACCTTGGTCTCGGCGCCCTGCCTTGAATCCTGACTCAAGAGGTCGGGTTTAGGTGGTAGACAGGCAGGACCGCCGACCAAGGAGATCAGATCACATGTCCGACACCTGGGGCTTCGAGACCCGTCAGATCCACGCGGGGCACACCCCGGACGCCGAGGCCAGCGCTCGGGCTGTGCCGATCTACCAGACGACAGCCTTCACGTTCCGGGACACGAAGCATGCTGCCGACCTCTTCGGTCTGGCCGAGGTCGGCAACATCTACACGCGGATCATGAACCCCACCCAGGCGGTTCTGGAGGCGCGCGTGGCCTCGCTGGAGGGCGCGCCCGACACCGCGCTCGGCATCCCCGGCGCCTTGGCGGTCGCCAGCGGCCAGTCCGCCACCACCCTCGCGATCCTGAACCTGGCCAACGCCGGCGACCACATCGTGTCCTCGGCCGCCCTCTACGGCGGCACCTACAACCTCTTGCACCACACGTTCTCCAAGCTCGGCATCGAGGTGAGCTTCATCGCCGACCCCGACGACCTCGACGCGTGGCGCGCTGCGGTGAAGCCGAACACCAAGGCCTTCTTCGCGGAGAGCATCGGCAACCCCCGCAACGACTTCCTCGACATCGAGGGCGTGTCCGGCGTCGCCCACGAGAGCAACGTGCCGCTCATCGTCGACAACACCGTCGCCACCCCGTACCTCATCCGCCCGATCGAGTGGGGCGCCGACATCGTCATCCACTCGGCCACCAAGTTCCTCGGCGGCCACGGCAACTCGATGGGTGGGATCATCGTCGACGGCGGCACCTTCGACTTCGGCTCCAGCGGTCGCCACCCCGGCTTCACAGAGCCCGACGAGAGCTACCACGGCCTGAAGTACTGGGAGGCCCTGGGGCCCGGAGCGTTCATCCTCAAGGCCCGCGTGCAGCTGCTGCGCGACGTCGGCGCCGCCATCAGCCCGTTCAACGCCTTCTTGATCATCCAGGGCGTCGAGACCCTGAGCCTGCGGATGGAGCGCCACTTCGCCAACGCCGCTGTCATCGGCGACTACCTCGCGGCCCACCCGCAGGTGGAGTCGGTGGCCTACTCCGGCCTCTCGACCTCGCGCTGGCACGAGCGGGGCAAGAAGTACGGCGCGGGTCGGGGCTTCGGCTCGGTGCCGGCGTTCGAGATCAAGGGCGGCAAGGAAGCCGGACAGCGCTTCGTCGAGGGCCTCGAGCTCCACAGCCACGTGGCCAACCTCGGCGATGTCCGCAGCCTCGCGATCCATCCGGCCACCACCACGCACTCACAGCTGAGCGAGGCCGAGCACGAGGCCGCGGGCGTGAGCGCCGGCCTCGTGCGGCTGTCGGTGGGCATCGAATCGGTCGACGACATCGTCGCCGACCTCGACAAGGGCTTCGCCGCGGCCAAGGGCTGAAGTCCCTAGGGCTGACACCGATCCCGGGGGCGTCGACCTGAACTTGACCAAGCGGTCAAGTTCAGGTCGACTGGGGGCATGACATCGGGGGATGCAGCCATGTCCGGGGAAGACCTGAAGAGCGCGACCGAGGAACAGCTGAGGGCGGCGGTCGAGGCGGCCGAGATCGCGGCGCTCCTGCCCACCCTCGCCCACCTCACGGGCGACCTCGGCCTGCTGCGCGAGGAGCTCCGGCCCGACCAGCTCCTGCTGATGCAAGACGACGGTGGCCTGCTGCCCGACGTCGCCGCGCAGGCCCGTGAGGCGGCTCTGGAGGCGCTGATCCGCCACCGTGACGCTGGCGCGCCGCCTGCGCCCGAGCCCTCGCCCGAGGCGCTCCACCAGATGATCGAGTTCATGGTGGGCCCGGCCACCGCCGAGTGGCTCCCCGTACTGGAGGAGGAGCTGGCCCTGGCGGAGTCCGACCCTCGGGCCCCCACCTGGCGCAAGGCCGACGTCGCTCCCGAGGCCACGTTCCGCGTGGCGATCGTGGGCGCCGGCATGTCGGGCCTCCTGGCCGCCCACCGCCTGCAGCAGGTCGGGGTCGAGCACACGATCCTCGAGAAGCACCCCGACGTCGGCGGCACCTGGCTAGCCAACACCTACCCCGGCTGCCGGGTCGACGTCCCGAACCACTTCTACAGCTACTCGTTCGCCCAGAGCGCCCGCTGGCCGCAGTTCTTCAGCACCCAGCCCGCGCTGCTCGAGTACTTCCAGGCCTTCGCGGCGGAGCAGGGCCTGCGCGACTGCATCCGCTTCGGCACCGAGGTGCTCGAGTCGTCGTGGATCGAGGCCGACCAGCAGTGGGCCGTCACCACCCGGGGGCCCGACGGCACCGAGACCACCGAGCGGTTCGAGGCGGTCGTGTCGGCCACCGGCCAGCTCAACCGGCCGAAGTACCCCGACATCCCCGGCGTCGGCAGCTTCGAGGGGCCCGCGTTCCACTCGGCCCGCTGGGACCACGACGTCGACCTGGCCGGCAAGCGCGTCGCGGTCATCGGCACCGGGGCCAGCGCGGTGCAGCTGATGCCCCACGTCGCGGAGCAGGCGTCTGAGCTGCTCGTGTTCCAGCGCACGCCGCCGTGGCTGGCGCCGACCCCGAACTACCAGCACGACCTGCCCTCGGCGCTGCGCTGGTTGATGGACGTCGTGCCCGACTACGCCCACTGGGACCGGCTCTGGCAGTTCTGGCGGATGCACGAGGGCCTGCTGCCCGCGGCCTACGTCGATCCAGAGTGGCCCGAGCAGCACCACTCGATGAGCATGATGAACGAGATGGTGCGCCAGCTCCTCACGGCGTACATCGAGGAGCAGTTCACCGACCCCGCGCTGCGGGAGAAGATGGTGCCGCCCTACCCGCCCCTCGCGAAGCGGGTGGTGCGCGACGACGGCTCCTGGGCGGCCGCCCTCCAGCAGGACCACGTGTCGGTGCTCACCGACAAGATCGAGGCGATCACGGAGAAGGGCGTGCGCACCTCCGACGGGGTCGAGCACGTCGTCGACGTGATCATCTACGGCACCGGGTTCACGGCGTCGGAGTTCCTCACCCCGATGCGCCTGAAGGGCGTCGGTGGTGTCGACCTCCACGAGCGCTGGGCCGGCGACGCCAGGGCCTACCTGGGGCTCACCATCCCCGAGTTCCCCAACCTCTTCCTGCTGTACGGGCCGAACACCAACATCGTCATCAACGGGAGCATCATCTACTTCTCGGAGTGCGAGGTGCACTACCTCGTGGAGTCGATCCGGATGCTGCTCGAGGGCGGCCACCGCTCGATGGACTGCAAGGCCGCCGTGCACGACGCCTACAACGACCGTGTCGACGAGGCCAACCGCAACATGGTCTGGGGCGCCGCCGAGGTGAACAGCTGGTACCGCAACGCGAAGGGGCGGGTGGCCCAGAACTGGCCGTTCAGCCTGCTCGAGTACTGGCACCAGACCAGGACGCCCGACCCCGCCGACTACGAGCTGCGCTGACGACTTCTGTGGGCGCTCAGGCACGCATGCCGTGCTCTGGCGCCCACAGAAATCGTGAGGGGTCGCCTGGTCAGCGGCGGATGGGGGCCAGGGCGGCCCACTGGGCGGGGTTCGAGGTGCGCCAGTCGTAGAGGCTGAGCCCGACCGCGCCGCGCGCGGCCGACGCCCGCAGCATGCCCTCGACCTCGGGGACGCTCACGCCGTCGGCGATCCCGCCGACCGGGTGCACGGGCAGGTCGGGGCGGCCGGTGGCGGCACGGATCCGGTCGATGTTCTCCGCGATGTAGCGCTCACCGTCGCGCCACTCCGGGCGGCGCACCGACCAGTAGGCCATCGGCTGGAACACGTCGTAGCTGGCGGTCAGCTGGGCCCACGGGAAGTCGGGCCAGAACGCCGGGTTGACCTCCTGCACGTGGACCGCGGAGGGCGTGATCGCCGAGATCACCTTGTCCGGGCCCAGCGCGGCCCGCAGGCGGCCCGACAGGTCGAGCAGGCGACGGTTGCGCTCCGCTACGTCGGCCACCTCGCGGGACTCGATGTCGACGCCGAGGCCGTCGAGGGGCAGGCGGGTGGCGGCGGCCACGAGGCGGTGCAGGTCGGTGTCGACGTCCTCCAGCATCGGGAGGTACCAGCCGACCACGTACATGCCGTGGGCCTTGGCCCGGTTGATCAGGTCGAGCTGGCGCTGGTGCTCCATGATGTCGGCGCCGGAGGTGCGGTGGCCGGTCTGGAGGTACAGGGTCTGCACGCCGGCCGCGGCCATGGCGTCGATCTGGTCGAGGCTCACGGTCGGGGCGCCGTTCGTCTTCTCGACGGTCCAGTCGTAGACGTCGACCCAAGCCCCCAGGCCCCGGTAGGGCTCCAGGCTCCAGGCACCGACGCCGGCTGAGCGACCCGACTTCGGAGTCGGGGCCGCGGTGGTGGTCGGCGCCGCGGTCGTGGGCGGTGCCGCCGTGGTCGTGGTGGCAGGGGCGGTGGTGGTGGTGGACGGGACCGTCGTCGTGGTCGGCGGCGCGGTCGTGGTGGTCTGAGCACGGCTGCGGGCCTCTACGGCGGGCCCGGCAGCCTCCGCCGCCACCGCGCTGGCCGGACCGTCCTCCGAAGCGGTGACCACGACCACGAGGTCGATCACGGCGACGGTCAGAGCCCCCGCGAGCACGCCCAGCCTTCGCGGCTCGAGCCGCGCTGCAACCCCCCGGAGCACACCCGCCATCGCACCAGTGTGGACCAACCGCGCCGGTTCATGAAGTCATGCCGGTTCCGCCGAACCTGCCGACCTAGTGCCGTGTCAGGTGACGTTCGCCCTGTTCACGGCGAGTCAGGGTCGCCGGTCGCAAGGACGCAGGACGACGGCGCAGCCGTAGCTGCGGCGAGGACGAGGACGCTGCGAGCGGTGGCACTGGCCGGCGTGATAGGGCGCAAACGTTGCCTGACACGGCACTAGGCCTCAGCCGGGCAGGATCCGACGCAGGCGGTCCACGAGGCCGCGGAGGCGGCCGGTCACGCGGTGGGCCAGGCCGGAGTCGCGGCGCAGCGGCAGCTCCCCCTTGCGCACCAGGTACACCGCCTTGGCGGCGCCGATGAGCGGGGTGGCGACCAGGGCCCCGGGCACCCCCGCGGCGGCGCCGCCGATGATGGCCGCGAGCATCGTGGTGGGCGGCGTGAGGTTCACGGCGCTGCCCACGATGGCCGGCTGGATGACGTTGTTCTCGAACTGCTGGTAGGCGAGGAAGATGCCGCCCGCGATCACCGCCGTCAGGGGGCCGTCGGTGAGGGCCAGCAGCACGAAGAACGACCCGCCGAGGAAGCCACCGATCTGGGGGATGAAGTTTGTGAGCATCGACCAGACCCCCGCTATCGGCGCCAGGGGCACGCCGAGAGCCAGACCGATGCTCAGGATCACCAGGCCGTTGAGCACGGCCACGAACAGCGAGCCGGCGAAGTAGCTGCCGAAGCTCTGGTAGACGATCTGGCCGATCTCGGCCGCGTGGCGCTGACGGGAGGGCGGCACGACGGCTCGGAGCCGGCGCACCATGCGCTCGCCGTCGACGAGCACCCCGACGGCCGTGATCGCCACGATCACCGTGGCCAGCAGGCCACCGATCAGGCGCTCCGCCAGAGCCGCGAGGGTCTCGTCGTCGAGGCGGGCCGGCAGCTCGTCGATCAGCCGAGCGACCTCCTGCGACGCCTCCGCCTCGGCCAGCCGGGATCCCACCACCGGCCAGCTGTAGAGCTCCTCGACGGTGGCCGGCAGCTCCCGGCTGAAGCGGCTGGCCTGCTCCACCGCGGGAGGCGCCACGACGAAGACCACGGCGGCGAAGAACAGCACGAGCCCTCCGGCGACGACCGCGGCAGCAACCCCGCGCCGCACACCGAAGCGGCCTTGCACGCCGGCCACCAGCGGCGACAGGGCCACGCCGACGACGATCCCCACCGCCAGGCGGGTGACCATGTCGGGAGCGGTGGTCACGATCGCCCAGGAGGCCAGCGCGATCACCGCCACGCAGGCGAACACCACAGCCGACATCGGATCGATGTCGACGACCACCGGGTCCGGCCTCGGCGGTGCGTCACCCTCCCCGGATGCGCTGGTCACCATCGGTACGGTAGGAGCCGGTGGCTGCGACCCGGGGGACCCCAGCGCTCGAGCACCGCAGCGTGCGGCTCTCCTGGATGGGGGCCATCACGATCGTCGGCACGGTGGTGGGGCTGATCGTCGGCCGGGGCATCTTCGTGGCCGCTCACCGGCCCCTCTCGTGGGCTGCGGCGGCCGTCGTGGCCGCGGTGCTGCTCGATCCTCTGGTCGACCACCTGGCCCGTCACATCGGTCGACCCGTCGCGGTGCTGCTGGTGTTCGTGGGGATCGGTGCGCTGAGCGTCGGCACCACCTACATGGTCTTCGACGGCGTCGACGAGGCCTTGGGCCGCCTGGAGACGGAGGCGCCGGCCGCGGCTCGCTCGGTCGAGGAGCGCACCGACCGCCTGGGCGAGCTGGCCCGCGACGGGAACCTGGAGGTGCGCATCACGGATGCCGTCGAGGCCGTGCGAGACCGCGCCACCGGCGGGGCCGACGTGCTGCGATCGACAGCGGGCACCGCCCCCACCTACTTCGTCTCGGCCATCCTCACCGTGTTCCTCATGACCTACGGGCCGCGCATCGCTTCGGCCGCCGCGGCCCAGGACCGCGACACGGCCCGCCGGCGGCGGGTGACCGACATCGTCGAGCACGCCGTGAACCGCTCCCGGCGGGCGATCGTCCTCACGATCGCGGTGTCCGTGGCCTACGGCGTGGCCGTCGCCGGTCTGGCCGCGGTGCTGGATCTGCCCGCCCCCAGCGCGCTCGGCTTCTCAGTGGGGGTGCTGTCGCTGCTGCCCCACGTCGGCGTCGTCCTGGGTGCGACCCCGCTCCTGCTGCTCGCCGTGGGTGGCGAGCCCGGCAACATCGCCGTCGCCGTCGTCGTGCTGATCCTCGCCCTGCAGATCACCGACTCGCTCGTCATCCGCGCCTTCGTGAGCCGCAGGTCGCTGAACATCGGCCTGCTGGCCCCCTGGGTGGTCGCCCTGCTGGGCTACGCCGTGTACGGCATCGGTGCCGCCGCCTACGGCCTGGCCGTGGCCGTGTTCGCGCTGGCGGTGCTCGACCGCCTCGGCGAGCTCACCCTCGCCGAAGAGAGCGCCGAAGCTCTCAGCGACGTTGGCTAGCCGGATCGCGAGCGATGGCAGCCGGTGGGCTCGGCGCCGCTCGGGGTACCGGGGCGACAGGCAGCGACGCGCTGCTGTGCGCTCTCGGGCCGCTAGCTGACGAGGTCGAGCAGGTCGCTGACGGCGAGCCAGACGAGCATCAGGATCACGACTGTGGCCAGCGCTGTGTAGTGCCAGCGGTACTTGTGGTCGGCCCGCCAGAAGCGACGGATCGAGGCCAGGTTGAAGCCGATGGCCACCATGCCGATCACCAGACCGATGGCCGGGGTGGCGCCGGTGGCCACGCCGAGCACGGGAGCGATGAACGGCAGGAAGATGTAGGTGAGCAGGCAGCGCGCCATCGAGATGACGAGCGACCGCTCCATCACCGAGCGGGCCGAGGCCTCGGTGGCGGTGGGAGTGCCGTCGGAGAGGCAGAGCACCCGGCGCATCCACAGGTCTGCGGGGGCGCGCACGACGGCGACTGGCGCAGGTGCGGGGGCGGTGTCGACGGCGGGCTCCACGGCCACGCACGCTAGCGGTCGCGACCGTCGCAACCCCAGCCGGGGCCGGCCGCTCCGGACGGTGTCCGGGTCGGGGTGTCGAGCCCGTCCCAACAGCGGGCTCGACACCCCAACGCTCGGGTGTCCGCTCTGGTGTCCGCCAGGCGGTTAAGAGAACCTAACACGACCTTCTAGGGTTGCCAACCCCCTAGATCGATCAGGCGGTGGCGGTGCGGCAGACGCCCTCGTCGACCGCGGCCTGGGCCACGTACTGGGCCACGAGCGGACCGACCCTCGCGTCGAACACCGACGGGATGATGTAGTCGGGCCGGACCTCGTCGCCCACCACCTCGGCGATGGCCCGGGCGGCGGCGAGCTTCATGCCCTCGGTGATCGCGGTGGCGGCCACGTCGAGCGCGCCGCGGAAGATGCCCGGGAAGGCCAGGACGTTGTTGATCTGGTTCGGGTAGTCGCTGCGACCGGTGGCGATCACCGCGGCGAGGCCGTCGGCCTCCTCGGGGCGGATCTCCGGGTCGGGGTTGGCCATGGCGAACACGATCGGGTCCTTGGCCATCTTGCGGAGGTCGGAGGCCGTGATCAGGCCCGGCCCCGACACGCCGATGAACACGTCGGCCCCGGGGAGCACGTCGCTCAGAGTCCCCTCGCGGCGCTCCGGGTTGGTGTTCTCGGCGAACCACTGCTTGGCCACGTTGAGGTCGTCGCGACCCTCCCAGATGGCGCCCTTGCGGTCGACGCCGACGATCTCGGCCACGCCCGCCTCCATGAAGATCTTGGAGCAGGCCACCCCGGCCGCGCCCACGCCTGCGACCACGACCCGCAGCGAGTCCATCGGCTTGTCGACGATGCGCAGCGCGTTCTCCAGCGCGGCGAGCGCCACCACGGCGGTGCCGTGCTGGTCGTCGTGGAAGACGGGGATGTCGAGGAGCTCCTTCAGCCGGTCCTCGATCTCGAAGCAGGCCGGCGCGGCGATGTCCTCGAGGTTGATGCCGCCGAACACCGGCGCGATGCGCACGACCGTCTCGATGATCTCCTCGGGCGAGCTCACGTCGAGGCACACCGGGAAGGCGTCGACCCCGGCGAAGCTCTTGAACAGCAGGGCCTTGCCCTCCATCACCGGCAGGGCGCCGGCCGGGCCGATGTCGCCGAGCCCGAGCACCGCGGTGCCGTCGGTGACGATGGCGACGGTGTTCTTCTTGATGGTGAGCTCGTGGGCGAGCGCCGGCTGCTGCTGGATCGCCGTGCAGACCCGCGCCACGCCTGGCGTGTAGGCCATCGACAGGTCGTCGCGGTCGTTCACCGGCATCCGGGAGAGGACCTCGATCTTGCCGCCCTCGTGCATTGCGAAGGTGCGGTCGGCGACCTCCACCACGTCGACCCCGTCGAGGGCCCGCACGGCGGCGGTGACCTTCTCGATGTGGTCCTCGGAGGAGCAGTTGACGATCAGGTCCTCGTCGAGGTGGCTGCCCCGTGCGTCGAACCCACCGATGGCCGTGATGTTCCCGCCTACCTCACCGATCGCCGTGGCCAGGCGGCCGAGGGTTCCGGGGCGGTTGTCGAGGCGAACCCGGAGACAGATGGAGAAGGCGGCGGTGGGCGTTGCCATGGTGATCCGTTCCTCGCGCGGGAGCCGGCTTGGCTCGCCGTCAGGGCAGCGACGGTACCCCGACCTGCGATGCCCTCGAAAACGCGACACGGCGCTCCCGGAGGGAGCGCCGTCGTCGTAGATCGGCCGGGCGTGGCGGGGAACCGACGCCTGGCTCGCTCTGCCAGCCCCTGTCTCGGCTGGCGGCCTGTCTCAGCTGGGCTCGTGGGACATCTCTTCGAGGCACCGCCGGATCTCGGAGGCCTTGAACCGACGGTGCCCGCCGAGCGTCCGGATCGCTGTGAGCTTTCCGGACCGTGCCCAGCGGGTCACCGTCTTGGGGTTCACTCGAAACAGAGCCGCCACCTCACTGGGGGTGAGCAGGGCTTCGGGTGCGTCGATGTCGTCGTGTAGCGCCATGGTGTTCCTTGTGATGTGGTTCCGGAATCCCAGCTCGGAGGTGGCGGGTTGTCCGTTTCGACGCCAAACGTACGTCTCGTGGGTAACCACGCCTATGGCCTGGACGGGCCATTTTGACATCGAATGGGTGACTAGACACGTTCACACCTGGACGATTCGGCCCATCCAGGGCCAGCGAACGGCCCGGATGAGGCCGATCCAGGTGGGTACGGTGGCCGGCAGATGTCCACCTCGCCGCTGTCTCTCATGGTGTCCGGAGGGTTCGAGGAGGTCGCCTACGGCTACGACGAGGCCACCGGGCTCCGCACGGTGGTGGCCGTCCACTCGACGGTCCTCGGCCCGGCGCTGGGCGGCACCCGCTTCTGGCCCTACCCCGACGAGGGGGCGGCCCTCGTCGACGTGTGCCGGCTCGCGCTGGGGATGACCTACAAGCACGCCGCCGCCGGCCTCGACCAGGGCGGCGGCAAGGCCGTGATCATCGGCGACCCGGCGACCCTGCGCAGCGACGAGCTCATCGTCGCCTACGCGCGCTTCGTCGACGGCCTCGCCGGCCGCTACGTCACCGCCGAAGACGTGGGCACCACCCAGGCCGACATGGACCTCGTGCGCTCCGTGACCCCCTACGTCACCGGCGTGAGCGAGGAGCTGGGCGGGTCGGGCGACCCGTCGCCCGCCACCGCGCTCGGCGTGCTGTGGGCCATGCGCGCCGTGGCCGAGCGGCTGTGGGGCAGCGCCGAGCTGTCAGGTCGCCACGTGTGCATCAGCGGCGTGGGCAAGGTCGGCGCGGCCCTGGCCGACCACCTGGCCGACGAGGGGGCCCGCCTCACCGTCTCCGACGTCCGGGCCGAAGCCGT
>DATCYI010000524.1:0-7170 GCA_036570385.1 Acidimicrobiales bacterium
CGACAGCGCCCGCACGTCCGCCTTGGTCAGACCGGCTTCGGCCAGCGGGAAGACGGCGCCGCGCTCCTTCGCCGCGCGCTGGCCGGGGCGGTGGTCGTCGAGGTCGTCGACGATGACTCCGAGGCAGACCGTGGCGCTCCCGGCCGCATCCGCGATCGGGCCGATCGCCGAGAGCAGGGCGTCCTTGCACCAGTAGCAGCGGTCGCCGTCGTTGCGGGCGTAGTCGGGGTTGTCTATCTCGTCGGTGACCACCTCCTGCCACCGCAGGCCCCACCGGGTGGCCAGCTCCGCGCAGGCGACCCGCTCGGATCCCGGTAGCGACGGCGACACCGCGGTGACCGCCAGCGCCCGGTCGGGACCCAGGGTGTCGTGGGCAACCCAGGCGAGGAGAGCCGAGTCGACTCCGCCGGAGAACGCCACGACGACGGACCCGAGCTCTCGCAGGCGGGCACGCAGGGCGTCTAGCTGGGCAGTGGGCGCGGTGGCCATCAGGCACCAGTCAAGCGCACTCGGCCCGCGGCAGACCCATCGCGACCGGCGCCCTCGGCGCGGCGCCTGAGAGCGGCACAGACGCGGTGCTGGCTGCAAGCCCCAGAGGCCCTGTGTAGTGTCGCCAACCACGTAGTCCCAGGTGACTGGGCAAGGGGAGGGCAAACAACCACATGATGAACAGAAGGCACATTCGGATCGTTGCGGCGATCCTCGGGTTGTCGATGCTGGCTGCGGCCTGCGGCGACGACGACGACGGAGATGGTGCCTCCGAGGAGCCGGCAGACACGACGGCTTCCACGGAAGCACCGGATGACGGCGACGACGGCGATGCCGGAGCCCTCGCAGGCATGAAGGGCACGACCCCTCTCGTCGACCTGAGCGACGACTTCAAGGATCGCCTGCTCGGCATGGATCCTGACCTCAGCGACTTCAACTACGCCGCTGAGTCCTACGACGCCACGATCATCATCGCCCTGGCCACGGCCAAGGCGGGCGGCGATGGCATCGAGATGGCCAACGAGATCAACGGCATCACCCGTGAGGGCGAGAAGTGCGACTCGTTCGAGTCCTGCCTGGCGATCATCGACGCCGGGGGCGACCCCGACTACGACGGCGCCTCCGGGCCCATGGAGTTCTCCGGCAACGGCGAGCCCACCGTGGCCAGCTACGGCGTCTTGACCTTCGGTGACGACAACCGCATCGACGACTCGATCACCGACTTCGTGGTGGCCAACGCTCCTGCCGAGGCCGACGTGCCCCAGCAGGCCCCCGAGGGCAACCGGGCCGGCGACGGCGAGCTGAAGATCGGCACGCTCCTCCCGGAGACCGGGAACCTGGCGTTCCTCGGACCACCCGAGTTCGCTGGTGTCGACCTCGCTGCTGAGGAGATCAACGCCGCCGGTGGTGTGCTGGGCAAGCCCGTCGCGATCGACCACGGCGACTCCGGTGACACCACCACCGACATCGCCAACCAGACGGTCGACCGTCTCCTCGCCGCCAACGTCGATGCAATCATCGGCGCGGCGTCGTCGGGTGTGAGCGCCACCGTGATCGACAAGATCACCGCCGCTGGTGTCGTGCAGTTCTCGCCGGCCAACACGTCGAAGACCTTCTCGACGTACGCCGACAAGGGCCTGTACTTCCGCAACGCCCCCTCGGACATCCTCCAGGGTGCGGTGCTCGCCGAGGTCATCGCCGGTGACGGCCACACAACGGTCGGCATCCTCGCCCTCGACGATCCCTACGGCACGGGCCTGGCCGAGGACCTCACCTCCTCGCTCAGCGACTCTGGCGTCGAGGTGGTCGAGTCGATCATCTACGACCCGGCCGCGCAGACCTTCGATGCGCAGGTGCAGGACATCGTCAGCGCCGACCCCGAGGCCATCGTCATCATCGGCTTCGATGAGTCGAGCCGGATCCTCGCCGGTCTCGTCGAGCAGGGCCACGGCCCCGCCGACAAGGCCATCTACGGCGTCGACGGCAACATGGGCAACGCGCTCGGCGAGAACTTCGACGCCGGCGAGTAGCCCCAAGTCGAAGTAGCAGAGCTAGCAGGAGGGGCCCGGCCGAGAGGCCGGGCCCCTTCGCGTGGCTAGCGCCTGGCCCTCGTCCTAGTCCTCGTCGGTGTGGGCTGAGCCGGCCTTGGCGAGGGTGCCGAGGTAGAGCTCGATGACCTTGGGGTCGTTGAGGAGCTGGTCGCCGGTGCCCGTGTAGGCGTTCTTGCCCTGGTCGAGCACGAATCCGCGGTGGCAGATCTGCAGGCACCGCTGGGCGTTCTGCTCGACCATGATGATGGCGACGCCGCTGGCGTTGATGCGCCGGCAGCGGATGAACACCTCGTCCTGGAAGGCCGGCGACAGGCCGGCGGACGGCTCGTCGAGCAGCAGGACCTTCGGGTCCATCATCAGCGCTCGTCCCATGGCGACCATCTGGCGCTCGCCGCCCGAGAGGGAGCCGGCTCGCTGCTTCCGGCGGGTGGCGAGCAGCGGGAACATCTCGCACACCACGTCGATCCGCTCCGCGAAGCGCTTCGGCGCGAGGAACACGCCCATCTCGAGGTTCTCCTCGACGGTGAGCCGCGGGAAGACGTTGTTGTTCTGAGGCACGTAGCCGACACCCTGGGCGACCAGCTGGTGGGCCTTGGCCCCGGTGATGTCCTCGCCGAGCAGCGTGACGGATCCGCTGCGGATCGGGATGAGGCCGAACAGGGCCTTCAAGAAGGTGGACTTGCCGGCGCCGTTGGGGCCGATGATGCCGATCAGCTCGCCGGGAGCGACGGTGACGGCCACGCCGTTGAGGATGTTCACCTCCGGCACGTAGCCGGCGACGATGTCCTCGGCGATCAGGAGCGCACCGGAGGGCGGCGGCACCGCGGCCTGGATGGCTGCACCCTCGTCGGCCTCGAGCTCGAAGGGAGTGGGCTCGGTGGGGTCGGTCATGGCTCCTCCACCTCCAGCGCTATGAGCTCCGCATCCTCGGCGAGGGCTCGCTCCTCTTCCTCGAAGCTGAGCGGGGCGTCATGGTGGGCACCGAGGTAGGCGTCGATCACCTGCTGGTTGCTGCCGATCTCGTCGGGAGGGCCCTCGGCGATGATGCGGCCTTCGGCCATCACGATCACCCAGTCGCTGATGTCGTAGACGACGTCCATGTCGTGCTCCACGAACACGACGGTGCGGCCCTCCTTGTCACGGAGGTCCTTCACGTGCCCGAGCAGCGACTGCGTGAGCGCGGGGTTCACGCCGGCCATGGGCTCGTCGAGCATGATCATCGCCGGCTCGACCATGAGGCCGCGGGCCATCTCGAGCAGCTTGCGCTGGCCGCCGGAGAGCGAGCCGGCGAACTCGTCTCGCATGTGGTCCATCTTGAAGCGTCGCAGCAGGGCGTCGGCCCGCTCCTCGATCTCGTTCTCCTGGCGGCGCCACCGCATCGGCAGCAGCGCCGAGAAGAACCGCTCGCCGACCTGACCGGTCGCTCCGAGCTTCATGTTCTCGATCACCGACATCTTGGACAGGGCCTTGGTGAGCTGGAAGGTGCGGACCATCCCGAGCCTGGCCACCTTGTAGGCGGCGAGGTCGCTCATGTCGTTGCCGTCGAAGGTCCAGCGACCCGAGTCGGGCTGATCGAAGCCGGTGAGCAGGTTGAAGAAGGTCGTCTTGCCGGCGCCGTTGGGGCCGATCAGCGCCGTGATCAGGCCGCGCTGGATCTCGACGTGGTCGACGTCGACCGCGGTGAGCCCGCCGAAGCGACGGGTGATGCCGTCGGCGATCAGGATCGGGTCGGGCTTGGGGACCCCGGGGACCGGTTCGACGCCGGCCAGCACGTCAGCGGGCATCGAGCTCGAGCTCCCGGCGGTCGCCGAATATGCCTTGTGGTCGGAAGATGATCAGCAGCGTCAGCCCGAGCCCCACGATCATGAACCGCACCTGGCCGACCTGCGTGCCGGAGATGATCGACTCGGGCAGCAGGTCGTTGCGGCCGGCCTCGCGCAGGATGCTGTCGGTGAACGACAGCAGCATCCAGAAGATCACCGAGCCCACGATGGGACCGAAGGTGCGCGCCGCGCCCCCGAGGATGAGCGCGGTGTAGGCGAAGAAGGTGATCACCGTCGAGAAGTTGTCGGGGAGGACGGCGCGGGTGGCGAGGGCGTTGATGACGCCGCCGAGGGCGCCGATGACGCCACCGAGCACGAGCGCCTGCATCTTGTAGGCGAAGATGTTCTTGCCGAGGCTGCGGGCCGCGTCCTCGTCCTCACGGATCGACTTGAGCACGCGCCCCCACGGGCTGCGCACCAAGGCGAACACGAGCAGCGCCGACAGCGCCACGAGGGTCCAGCCGATCAGGATCCACCACCAGGTGTCTGACCGGAAGTGCCATGGGCCGAAGCCCCACGACCCCCCTGGCAGGAAGTTGGGGTCGTAGAACCCGTCAGCGAAGGAGTTGAGGCCGGTGGAGCCGCCGGTGACGTCGCCGAAGGTGACGGATCTGACGCAGAGCCGGATGATCTCGGCGCCCGCGATGGTGACGATGGCCAGGTAGTCGGCGCGCAACCGCAAGGTCGGTACGCCCAAGAGCAGCGCGAGCACCACCGCCGCAAGGATGGCCACGAGGATGCCGAGCCAGACCGACTGCTCGAAGTAGGTGACGGTGATCGCGGTGCCGTAGGCGCCCATGGCCAGGAAGCCCGCCTGACCGAAGTTCAGCAAGCCCGTGTAGCCGAAGTGGACGTTGAGCCCGATGGCGGCCAGCGCGTAGACGATGGCGTCCTTGCCGATCGCCGCCCGGGCTGTGTTCTCGAAGATCTCCAACCAGTCCACGTCGCTCCCCTAACCGATCCGCTCGGCCTGTCCGAGGATTCCCTGCGGGCGCACCAGCAGGATCCCGATGAGCACCACGAGCGCGGTGACCGCGTTGAGCTCGGGTGGTACCCAGACCGTCGACACCTGCACCGCCACGCCGATGATGAAGCTGCCGACGAGCGCGCCGTAGGCCGTGCCGAGGCCACCCAAGGTGACACCGGCGAAGATCAGCAGCAGCTGCTTGAAGCCCATCTCCCAGCTGACCTGCTCGCCGAGGCCGAGCAGGACGCCGCCGAGCGCGGCCAGCGCGCCGCCGGCGGCCCAGACGAAGAGGATGACGCGGTCGACATCGATGCCCGACGATGCCGCGAGGTCGGGGTTGTCGGCCACGGCTCGCATGGCCTTGCCGACGCGGGTGGCCTGGAGGAGGACCCCGACGATGATCAGGACCGTCAGGGAGATGGCGATCGACCAGAGGTCGCGGGGCGGCACCGAGATAGGCCCGATGTCGACGGCGGTCTGCGCGAAGTAGTCGCTGTAGGGCCGGGTGCGACCGGCGAAGAAGTAGAGGAAGACGTAGCGGATCAGCAGCGAGAGGCCGATCGAGGCGACCATCATGGCGATGAGCCCGGTCTTGCGACGGCGCAGCGGGCGCCACACGCCGAGGTCGAACGCTCCGCCGGCGACGCCGCCGACGAGCATGGCCAGGATCGCGGCGGGGATGATCTGGATGTTGAGGGTCTGGTTGAAGAACCACGCGATCAGCGCGCCGAACGTGACCATCTCCGCGTGGGCGAAGTTCACGAGCCCGGTGGTGCCGAAGATCAGCGACAGGCCGATCGCCATCATGGCGATGATCAAGCCGAAGTTGATGCCTAGGACGACCTTCTGGAGCACGTCCTCGAGACCGCTGGCCACCTGCCGGGTGTCGGCGCCGAGGGCGAAGATCACGGTCTTCGACTGCCCCGGGTTCACCGACACCGTGAGGGTCGTGCGCTCCTCGTTGCGAAGGGTCACGCCGTCGGGCAGCGAGCCCGGATCGATCTCCACCTCGTAGGAGCCGGGGTCGGGGACCTCGATCTCCCAGCGGCCGTCGGCGTCGGACTCAGCGGAGTCGATGTCCTCGCCGGCAGCCGAGCGCACGAAGATCGATACGCCCTCAACGGGCTCGTCGTCGTCGCGCTCGCGGGTGTCCTTGGTGTCGTTCAGGTTGCCTCGGAGGACCTCGACGGTCTCATCGGGCTCTTGCGCGCCAGCCGGTGCGACGCCGCCGAACAGCAGCGATGCGACCACGAGGGCAAGGGCCCCGAAGGCGACGAGTCGAGAACGCATTGGGGCTCGCACGATCGGCGGAGCATACGCCACTCTCACGTTTCGACGAGGTTGCGACTGCCGCCTTCGGGCCATTGGGACGAACTGCGCGGGGGCCTGGATCAGTCGATTCCAAGGGCTTCCAGCACCTCGTCGAGGGACGCGACCATGCCCGAGTAGAAGGCGCCGAACTCCGCGTACAGAGCCGAGGCCTCGTCGTAGCGCATCGTGTAGACGACCTCCTTGAGGTCGTCGGGACGCACGCCGAAGAGGGTCACGCCCCACTCGAAGTCGTCGATGCCCGTGGAACCGGTGACGACCTGGAGCACCCGCCCGGCGAACTTCCTTCCGCTCGCGCCGTGGGCGTACATGAGCTCCTTGCGACGCTCGTAGTCCTCGGCGAACCAGTTGTGCACGTCACCGCGCCGCTTCGACATCGGGTAGAAGCAGAACGCGCTCTTGCCCTCGGGCGGGAGCTTCGGGTGCAGGCGGGCTTCCTTCAGCTCGTCGGGCACTCCCTGGGCGTACTCGGAGATCTCGGTGAGCGACACGTAGCTGTCGACGACCGCCACGTCGGCCGCGGCCAGCTCGGTCTGGAGCTGGCGCAGGCGCCAGAGATCGGGGCCGAGGGCCATGAAGCCGAGATCGGCCTTGTGACCGAGCATGGCCACCGGGACGACCTGGTGGCCGTCGGCTTCCGCCGAGCGGACCGCGTTGCGGATCGCGTCGCCATCGGCGAGCGGACCGGCCTCGCAGAACAGGTGCAGGACACCCCAACCGACGGAGGGAACGAGGGGGGAAGGCATGTGGCCGAGGGTAGTGCTGTGGCCCTCAGCCGCCTCTAGACGCGCTGCGCCCCTGCCACCAGGCGTAGCCGAGGAGACCGGCGACCGGCAGCACGACCCAGAGCACGCTCGAGCTGGCGGCGATGAGCACCACCAGGAGCACGACCAGGGCCACGGCGACCGCCAGACCGCGCCCGACGTTCGTCGGCGGGGCTTCCAGCGGCATGGCGAGCTCCGCGGGCAGGGGCGGCAGGTCGAGCGCATCGCACGATGGCGGCCCGGGGGCC
>DATCYI010000525.1:0-7529 GCA_036570385.1 Acidimicrobiales bacterium
ATAGGACTCGACGACAACGGCTTCGTCCGATTGCGACACCTCGACTCGGTCGAACTCGTTGCAGCTGCTCGAGCCCACGTAGGTCACGACTGCCAGCTCCGCACCTGAGGGCGGTTCACCCAGCCACCAGTCGGAACGGACGGGGTCGTCCGAGGACCGAGTGGCGACGAGCACGGCGACGGTGACGAGGACGGCGACACCGATTCCGAGCGCGGCAGCACGGCGAGGACTGAGGCGCCGGAGTCCATCACGCACACGTGATCGGCTCAGTCTTCGCGCTGTCGAACCGGCCACAGCCATCCTTCCTGTATCGATCACTCAATCAGACGTTCACGCCTGCTTGCGTGGTTCCAGCTGTCAGGTCCCGACGCGACCCGCGGCTTGGCGGGAGGTGTCCGGCCAGCCCGGTACCAGCGCCGTTGGGGGCACCAGTGCACGCCAGACGTGCTCCCATGCCCCCAACCTCACCCGCCGGCGTTGGGGGCACCGGTGCACGCCAGACGTGCACCCATGCCCCCATGTCGGATCAGCACAAAGAACAGCCCCTGAACCTGGGACTTCACCAGGTCAGGGGCTGGAGAGGTGGCGGCGGGAATCGAACCCGCGTACAGGGCTTTGCAGGCTCCTCGTTTGGGGCGAATAAGCCCAGGTCAGAGCACCTTTTTCGCGGGCCGAGGCGCGGATTAGGGGTGAGCGAGGCGTGGCTCAACGGCCACCACCGGACCCGTCCGGCTCATCGTGGACACTGCCTCCGCCCGGAGTCGCTGAGCCTTGGGTGCGCTGGTACCGGCCACTCGACCTCGCTCATGTCCCCTCGAATGAGCTCGCGCGCAACCGTGCCGTCAGTCGCCGCGGGCCACGTGCCGCGTCGGAACTCCTGCGAGAGTCGCCGCCCTTTCGAGCAGCTCTGAGCGCGTGGACACGACGATGGGCGCATCGAGGACCAACGCTGAAGCCACGGCGTCTGCCGTGAGAACATTCGTCGAGACCACCGTGGCGAGGGCACTCATCACCGGCACCAGTTCCTTCGGGGCGACGATCTCGATGTCGGACAAGTCCGCGAGCTGAGCTCTCACCAGCGCTTGCCGGTGGTCGGGGAGTCCGGCGAACCGACGACTCAATGCTCCCTCCATCCGGGCATCCGCGATCGCCCGTGACAACCGGTAGTACCAGGAGAACGTCGTCGCCGCCCCATCAGTAGCTGCCTCACGTAGGGCCGTCGGCTCGTCTCCCGCAATTATCTCAAAGAGCAGTCGATCGTCGACAACGATCACGTCATGAGCGCAGGTCAGGGTCGGCAGCGGCCACGTCGGCAATGGCCGCATCGAGGGCCCCGGATTCGGTGACCTCTCGTGCCCATGCCTTCAGCACGGGGTCCTTCTCCCTCGGAGCAAGCGGCGTTGGAGTGAAGCTACGCCGACGTTCGCGAGCCGAGCGAACGGCATCCGCCAGAGGGCCTGGCAGGGTCGCAAGGTCAACCGTCATGGTGTCGATGGTACCTCGGCAGGCAGTTTCCCGACTTGGTGGGAAAACGCCGAACAACTCACGGGGAGGGGCCGGACCAGCGTCGTGGCCAGCGACACCAGGTCGTCGGCATGCCTGCGGTAACGATCGCCGTCATCCGCGTACGCCATTACCCACTAAACGCCACCGACCGCTCTCCCGGCTGACAAGCAGCCCGTGTTGTCCGCGTCCAGGTGTCAGAAGCACAAGCGGTAGCGGTCAGGATCCGCGTGTCACGCGCATGTGATCGGTTCCGTCTCGGACGGCCATCTTTCGATGTCGTCTGCATCGGAGTCGCTCACCAGATACGCAGCGACGGGGGACTCACCCAACCAAAGCGACCGGCCATTGCGGTTGTAGCCGGTGTCCGTCGCTCCGTCCGGCAGCGCGTCGATGACGGCGAAGGTGGTGGTGAGATAGCCGCTGTACCTGTCGTCGTCGACCCGGACGTAGTTGAGCGAAGCAGCTCCGGGCGCGACGTCGAGGAAGGTGACCTCCTCGTCATTGCAGTGTTCAGGACCTTGGAACGAAACGATCTCGGTCACCGCGACGCGGCGGCCGGCGTCGTCCTCCCAGACGCCGATGCCGAGCTGGTCGGTGACGTCGGCGGGCAGCTCGGAAGGGTCACAGCGAGCCCAGGACTCGATGCCTCATCCCTCGTTGTCCAAGTAGTCGGTGAGCCCGTCCACTAGGACCACCGCTATCCGGGTTCGAGCGTCGACATCGAACGACAGCAGCGCACGGTGCTGGTCGCGGCGCTCCTGGCGGTAGCCGCGAATCGGCAG
Organism: Acidimicrobiales bacterium; assembly: GCA_036570385.1. Taxonomy (GTDB): domain Bacteria; phylum Actinomycetota; class Acidimicrobiia; order Acidimicrobiales; family VFJN01; genus VFJN01. The sequence goes on from DATCYI010000525.1 coordinate 2,289, forward strand.
CTGTGGCCACGGCGTCGTCGCGAGGTCGAGCATGTTCCCCAGCGCCGCCGACGGCGTCGGCTGTACCTCTGCAAGTCCGTCTGCGTAGCCGATCGAGCCACCGTCGAGGGGCTTGCCATCGCATTCGAGGGCGAGCTCAGCGACGCTCTGTCGTAGGTCCTGGTCCGCAGCTTCGACGGCGGGGGCGGTCATGGGGCCGTCGTAAGGTGAAACCGCAGGATCTGGCCGCAACAGCTGAACGGCGATGGTCTCCGTAGACGAATCACCGCCGCATGCTCCCGCGAGCAAGACGGCCACCACGGCGATGCTTCGGACGATCGAACCGGTCAAGGCCACCCTTCGTGTCGCGGTCACACATTCTCACTTTCAAGCCTGCGTGCGTGGTTCCTGGAGCGCCGCGTGGTCCTCCGACGTGCGGCAGTTCGTAGCGCGGAAGTGCCGGCGAGCCCGGTCGTGGTGAGGGTCATCGCTCCCGAGTCGGTTCGGCGGACACCTCCCGGTGGTGCCATCCGGCAGGGCTGCCGATGCCTGATATCAGGGTTCCGGTGCCAATCGCGGGTTGACGGTAACGGTCCGGCGGGTGGAACCATCCACTACTCGCCGATCGCCGAGGGGCTGCTCGAGGAACACCGTCACCACGTCCAGGCAGTCGTCCTCATTCATGCCCGGTGGGGGTGCGAAGGCGGTGATGGTCACCATGTCTGGCGATTCGGTCACCGTTGCCGTGGGGTTCTTGTTGCATGAGCTCACGGTCACTGACAGGGCGCCGTCCGCCGCGAGGCCGGCGTCGACGAGCTTGGTCGGCACCGGCTCGACCTCGGTGACGACGTCCTGTACGACAGCGAACACGAGGAGGCCGGCCGCAACGAGCACCGCAGCGGCGATGACGCGAGCCCAGCCGGGCAACGGCTCCAGGCGACTCATTCTCCCGGACGTTCGCATGAAGCTCCTCCCGTAGCCGTCACCAGTGTGCCGCTACGCGCTTGGTGCGTCATCCCGGCTCAGCGAGGTTGAAGCAGCGACAAGGACGTGGCCCTCGCGCAACGCCATGCGCACTGGCCCGGGAACGCTTGCCTTCTCATCGAGGCGCGCTGGGTCGACGACGGTGACGTCGACTGGCACAGGCAGATCGCGAAGCTCGTTCGGCACATCTACGGCCGTGTCATCGAGACGGATCTCACACTGTCCGCCTCGTCACCACAGGAGATGAGGATGCCGAGGACGAGCGCCGACAGCCAGAGCCGTCGGGCGGCCGGCGTCAGGCGCGGCGGCATCTTCGGTCCGTTCCAGTCACAGCGTCGTCGTCGCGTGGCGGTCGATGAAGTCGGGGCAATAGGACATGGAGGCAGCGCTCCAGACATCGCCTGGGAAACAGCGGGGGTCGCAGCCTAGATGCGACGCGTGAGACGAAAGCGCCGCCAGGTCTGTTGCGGGCCGCCCTTCGCAGCGATGCCGACAAGCAGCGTCAGCCACAGAACGAGGCCGACGAGCGCGCCGACGCCGCCGGCAACGATTCCGCCTGCTCCGAGAAGCAAGAAGCCCGTGGTCATCATGAAAGCGAGGCTGCCGAGGGTCGGCGCACCCCACTGCGCGATCCCATCCCAGATCGTCCAGCGCTTGCGTCTCTCCGCGCGTCGCGTGCGCGCGGCCGCTTTGCGAGCCAGCATTCGAGCGTCCCTGCGAGCCACCACCAGACAATGCCACCAAGGGCGTCTCTGCTTCGTCCGTGTCCGCGATCCACGTCGTTGTGCAGGTCCTCGGGCTCGCCCGAGGACCGAAGCGAGGACCCAGCTAGCTGAGATTCGGGGTACGGCGGTTGGCGTCGAGCCACTCGGCGATGTCGGTGGGGTCGAAGCGGATGAGGTGGCAGCGTCCGCCGCCGTACGGGAAGATGGGCAACGCTGGCTTGCAGATCGTTCTCAATGGCGGCGAGCGGATCAGCGCCGCTCTCCACGGCGCCGCGCCGTTCAGCAGGCCAACGCACGCTGATGCCGTCGTCGAAGCCCTGCGGTCAGACCTTGAGCGCTACCGCCGGACATAGGTGCCGATACACGCGGTCCTCACCGCCGCCTATCACGCTGTCGAGACGTTCGGCCCTCTGCCGCCCCGGCGCTACGCGCCACCTCCACCCTCTGAACCCCGGGCCGGCCCGCGGGCTCTTGCGGGAGGCAGACTGTCGAGATGACTCATGCAGCGGCGCGTGACTCGAACGACTGGCGCATGTTCGGTGTGGCCGCGCTCGTGTCGGTGGTGACGATGCCGCTCACGGCGATGTGGTTCCTCCTCGTCGGGGGAACTCTCGTGGTCGCTGGCCTGCTACCAGCGGCGTTCCGAACTTCAGCGAGAGTCGGCGCGACGTCACTCGTTGGCCTCGGACTGCTCGTTGGGCCCGCGATCTATCTCAGCCTCGCGGCGGTCCAGTAGCACGACCGACCACGCGCCGAGCACGACCGCTGCGCCGGGGCGGCAGAGGTCCGCTCTGGCACCATGGCGGAGTGGGATCAGCACGCTCGGATCTGTCGCTCCTACCGGAGGAGGTCACTGACGCAGCCCGCGTGCTGCCCAACGGCGAAGTGGAGTGGCCTAGAGCGGTTGCAGCAGACGCCATCAATGCCCTGGCAGCTGCGGGGTACCTAGTCCTGGGAGTCGACTTGCGTCGCTACGACACGCGCGGCGTCACCGAGGTGGCATGGAGCGACGTCGGCTACGAAATCGATCCTGTTGCGGCAGCTAGGCACGTCTTGTTGGACCTCGAGCGGAGCGATTCGCGAGTAGCCGACTTCGAATGGGCCGTGATCACCTGGGATTCAACGCGTCACCAAACATGACCTCTGCCGCCCCGGCGCTACGCGCCGGGTTGTCACCGAGCATGAGCGCCGCTGGTGGTGCTCGTCGTGACGGCACCGGGCCGCACTCGATCTCACATACCCAGTCGGGCACGTCGGCGCGGTAGGACTCGAAAAGGGTTCGGGCAGAACCCGGCGCAGTGCAGCCTGTCTCCTGGCCGCTAGAGGCAGCCTCGGACGAAGTAGCTGACCGGGCTGGCCAGCGGCGTGATCGGTCGAACGGCTCCGCCAAGTTCGGCCCGCGCTCGCTCAAGCTCGTCGCGGCGATTGCTCGTGAGAATCCACTTGTCCGTCACCAGCACGCCGCAGGCGGGAGTACCCGGGGTGCCGTTGTCGAGCAGCCTGTCGATGTTCTCGAGCGAACCCCCGCTGCCAGCCCCGACTCCCTCTCCGATCGGGCTGCGGACGAAGACATCCAGCGCGACGTGCTCCTCGAAGCACCTGACCCCGTCGATGGCGGCGCCGCCTCGGATCGGACCTTCCATCGGGTGGATTCGCTCCGGACGCTCACACCCGAACGCCAAGGCCAGATCGCGGGCTGTTCGAATTTGCTCGATCTCCGGTGTGCCGGCTTCCGCACTGGCCTGGGTAGTCGTGCTGCGGCGCGCATCCTCCGAATCACTACAGCCGGACAGGACGATCGCAGCAGTACATCCCGTCCACCACAGCGCCGCTCGCACAGCCATGAAGCGATTGTCTCACTCCGCGATCGACCTAGCGGATCGCACCGTCTCATCAGGGGTCTGCTGAACGTGGTTACCCGGCGACACGGCTACGCAGCGGGGAGTTCGTCGAACTCGAGGATGGCCTTGCGGCCAGCGTCGACAAGCGCCGCCACGATGGCGATGCGCTCAGGTCCGTCGTCACCGATGACCTTCACCCGGTCACCCGGCTCGATCGACCGCTCGCGCTTGAACAGCGGAACGTTGATCCGCTTCGCATAGCCGTAACGGCTGTAGTCGATCTCGATCGTGGTCATGGTCTTGGGCATATCGGCGCCATCAGCCTACTTCTGTTCCCGTGGACCAAACAGGGCGAGGAGTCGCTCCACGGCGATCACGAGGTGGTCCCGAGCGGCGTACTCCAGGTCTTCGTCATCGAGGGGGTCGAGGGCTACCAGACGGGTGTCATCGAGCGAAGGCAGGACGATGTCGAAGTGGACTTGCTGGATCGCCGCGACAGCCGGCGGTAGGTCGGGATCGTCAGTGGAGGTGGGCAGCAACCCGTAGCCGGCTCTCGTCACCGCTCCGACGGTGATGCGAGCGAAGCTGCGCTGTGGCAACGCCGCGAGGATGTCGTTCTCGGATCGGGAGTCGTCGATCGCAAAGACCGAGACGGTGAAGAGGCCCAGCCCGTCAGTCGTCACGCTGCGGTACTCGCCATAGTTGCGGACGGCGGCGTTGACGACGGTCTCTACAGCACCCGGCACCCATGTGGATCAGCTCCGCGGGCGCACGCTCGGAGCGGAGTGAGATCGTCAATGGCGAACCGCTAGCCGTCCCTGCTCTGGATGGCACGGCGTTGGGCGGCCTCGGTGAAGGAGCGGTCGAAGGCCAAGGCGATGGCCTCGTCGAGCTCTGGGAACAGGTGGCCGTAGCGGTCGAGGGTGACGTTGATGGAGGAGTGGCCCATCCGGGCCTGGATCGCCTTCGGATGTGCGCCAGCGGCGATGGCCAAGGCCACGCTCGTGTGGCGGAGATCGTGGAACCGGCACGACACGCCAGCCGCGGCCCGCGCCTTGGCGAAGTGGCTGGAGAGGAAGCTCGACGACGAGAGCGGGTTGCCGGCGCCGTTGGCGAAGACCAGCTCGTCGGCGCACGGCTTCGCATGGAGGTCGAGGTGGGCGCCGAGGAGCGATGCGGTGAACGGAGCGATGGTGATCGACCGCACGCCCGCTGCCGTCTTTGGTTCCTTGCGGAGGTAGGAGCGGTCCGAGAGCTGGACCAGCTGGTCGGTGACGCGGATCTTCCGGTTGCTGAGATCGACGGAGCGGCGTCGGAGGCCGATCAGCTCGCTCCAGCGCATCCCGCTGTCGACGGCCACATAGATCAGCGCCCGGAACCTCTCCGAGTGCGCCTCGGCGAGCCGAATCGAGTCGTCCCAACCGAGGAACACCATCTCGTGCTTCGGCACACGAGGAGGATCGACGCGCTCGCACGGGTTCGAGAGGATCTTCTGCTTCTGCACGGCTACCTGCAGCATGCGGCGCAGCGTCCGGTAGTGGCGGTGCACGGATGACGGCGCGATGCCGGCAGCGATCTCGTCGTTGAGCCAGTTCTCGATCTCGTCGGCCGGCAGCTGCCCGAGGCGGTAGGTGCCGAAGCGGGGGAGCACGTAGCGCTCCAGGTCGCGGCGATAGGTCTCCTGAGTGGTGGGCGACAGCCGACGACAGAGC
>DATCYI010000526.1:0-7171 GCA_036570385.1 Acidimicrobiales bacterium
CGGGAGCGACTCGTCGAGGATCGTCGTGAGGCAGTCGACGAAGGGGACCTCGGCGACGATCGCCGCGAACAGGTCGGGCCGGAGGTTGGCGACCGCTCCCATGAGCATCCCGCCCGCCGAGCCGCCCCGGGCCACGAGTCGCTCCGGCGACGTGAAGCTCTGCGCCACGAGGTGCTCGCCGCAGGCGATGAAGTCGGTGAACGTGTTGGTCTTGGTCAGCTCCTTGCCGTCCTCGTACCAGGGGCGGCCCATCTCGCCACCGCCGCGAACGTGGGCGATGGCGAACACGAAGCCCCGATCGAGCAGCGACAGGCGCAGCGTGGAGAACGTGGGGTCCATCGACGCCTCGTACGACCCGTAGCCGTAGAGCAGGCACGGGGCGCTGCCATCGTGAGCGATCCCGGCGCGGTGCACGTAGGAGATCGGCACCTCCGTGCCATCGGCGGCGACCGCCCACAGCCGCCCCGTCTCGTAGTCCGCCGGGTCGTGACCGCCGACGACCTCGGTCGCCTTCAGGAGGGAGCGCTCGCCGGTGTCGAGGTCCTCCTCGAACATGGAGGCCGGCGTGACCAGCGACGTGTAGGAGAAGCGCAGCACGCCCGTGTCGAACTCGGCGTTGGTCGACGGTGACGTGTCGTACACGGGCTCGGGCATCGGCAGCTCGCGCTCGACGCCGCTGGAGTACGGCGTGACCACGATCCGACGGACGCCCTCGCGGCGCTCGTAGCGCACCATGTGGCGGGCGAAGCCGGTGATGCCCTCGAGCTTCACGTCGGGCCGATGGCCCACCAGCTCACGCCAGCTCTCCCGGCTGGGTGAGTCGACCGGTGCGGTCATGAGCTTGAAGTTCACGGCGCCGTCGGCGTTGGTGAGGATGAGGAAGCGGTCGCCGTCGGTGGGGCTCGGCGCATGGGTGACCTCGTACTCCACGCCTTGCTCGCGGGGCTGCACGACTCGGGGCGCAGCGGTCGGGTCCGCAGCCGGGATCAGCCACTCCTCGGTGGTGACCTTGGAGCCCGATCCGATCTGGATCCACTCCTCGGTGAGGCTGAGTCCGACCGACACGAAGAAGCGCTCGTCATCGTCCTCGTAGACGAGCACGTCGTCATCGGCCGACGTGCCCATCTCGTGGCGCCACACCTGATGGGGGCGCATCGCCTGGTCTTGGCGGACGTAGAAGAACGTCGTGTCGCCGGCCCAGGCGCTGCCATAGGTGGTCTCGGGGATGAGGTCGGGCAGGTCGGTGCCGGTGCGAACGTCGCGGACCCTCATCGTGTACCGCTCGGAGCCGTCGTGGTCGGTGGAGTAGAGGAGCAGGTCCTGGCCCGGGGCGATGTCGTATGCGCCCATAGCGAAGTAGTCGCTCTCACCGGCCAGCACGTTCATGTCGAGGAGCACCTCCTCGCCCGGCACCGGCTCGCTCTCGGGCAGGTCGGCCGGGGGCTCCACCGCTGTGCGGCACAGGATCGGGTACTGCTGGCCCTCGACCGTGCGGCTGTAGAACCACCGTCCGTCCTTGCGGAACGGCACCGACAGGTCGGTCTCCTTGATGCGCGCCTTCATCTCCGCGAAGAGCTCGGCCTGGAGGTCTTCGGTGTGGGCCAGGGACGCGGCCACGAAGTCGTTCTCGGCCCGGAGCAGGTCGAGGACCTCCGGGTCGTCGCGCTCGTCGCTGCGCAGCCAGTACCAGTCGTCGACCCGCTCGTCACCGTGCGCGGTGATCGGATGCGGACGGCGGGGAGCGGCGGGCGGCGTCGGAGACATGGTCCGCGAGCCTACGGGAGCGCGTCGGCGGAGCCTGTAGGTTCGGCGCCATGGCCGACAACGAGAAGCCCCACGTCTACGTCCCCGCCGGCGAGGCCCCTCCTGCCGAGCTCGTCACCGAGGACATCGAGGTCGGCGACGGCGCCGAGGCGACGTCGGGCAGCCAGGTGGAGGTCCACTACGTAGGGGTGTCGTGGCGCACCCGCAAGCAGTTCGACGCCAGCTGGGACCGCGGCGACACGTTCAGCTTCGGCCTCGGCGCCGGCCAGGTGATCACCGGCTGGGACGAGGGGGTGCAGGGCATGAAGGTGGGCGGACGCCGCCGCATCGTCATCCCGCCCGGCAAGGCCTACGGCCGCCAGGGCGCGGGCGGCGTCATCGGCCCCGACGAGACCCTCGTCTTCGTGGTCGACTTGCTTTCGATTCGGTGACGAACCGTCGTCGGTGACGAACCGGAGGTTCGTCACCGAGGTTTGAGGTGACGGCCTGCGGCCGTCGCTCAGCAGCTCCGGGGTCGGCGGAGCCGCCCCTGCGCTGATGTCTGGGGGAGACCCCCAGACCCCCAGCGGCTGCGCCGGCGTGCGGATCCGCTTGCTTGCTCCCGCGCTCCCGGGGCACGGGCTACGACCGCCTCGCGCTCCGTCGCCGGTTCTGGGGTCTTCTTGGGGTCCGGTAGCGTCGGCGCTTGTGGGTGAACGAGCTGACTTCCGGGCGCCGAAGGGGACGCAGGACGTCCTGCCGCCCGAGTCGGGCCGCTGGGCCGAGCTGATCGCGACCTTCGCGGGTGTGGCTGGTCGCTTCGGATACGGCCTGATCCAGTCGCCGATGTTCGAGGACATCGGCGTCTTCCAGCGCATCGGCGAGGGCACCGACGTCGTCTCCAAGGAGATGTACGACTTCCACGACAAGGGCGATCGCCACGTGGCGCTGCGTCCCGAGGGCACGGCGCCGGTCGCCAGGGCCTACGTCGAGCACCGGCCCGCCACCCCCTGGAAGGTCTGGTACGCCACCCCGGCGTTCCGCTACGAGCGGCCCCAGGCCGGACGGCTCCGCCAGCACCACCAGGTCGGTGTCGAGTGCATCGGATCACCCGACCCCGACGTCGACGTCGAGGTGATCGCCCTCGGCCACAGCTACCTGTCCGCCCTCGGGCTGCGGCAGTGGCGCCTGGTCGTGAACTTCATGGGCACCCCCGCCGACCGGGCCGCCTACGCCACCGTGCTCCAAGCCTGGCTGCGCGACCGGCTGGCCGACCTGGCCCCCGACGACGCCGCGAAGGTCGAGTCACACCCGCTGCGCGTGCTCGACTCCAAGCGCACCGAGACCCGCGCCGTGCTGGTCGACGCGCCTCGCATGGCCGAGCACCTCGATGCTGCGTCGATCGCTCACGGCGAGCGCGTCCAGGCCGGGCTGCGGGCGCTGGGCATCGACTTCGAGGTCGACGAGACGCTCGTGCGCGGCCTCGACTACTACACGCACACGCTCTTCGAGTTCCAGAGCTCGGCCCTGGGCAACGCCCAGTCGACGATCCTCGGCGGCGGGCGCTACGACGGCCTCATCGAGCAGCTCGGCGGCCCGGCCACGCCCGGGATCGGGTTCGGCTCGGGCATCGAGCGGGTCCTGCTCACCTGCGATGCCGAGGGCGTGTTCCCGGTGCCCGAGCGGCGCGTCGAGGTGTTCGTTGTGGACACCGCTGGTGGCTCGTCGGCCGTCACGCTGTCGGCGGATCTGCGCGCCGCCGGCCTCTCGGTCGACCGCGCCTTCGACGGCCGCTCGATGAAGTCGCAGATGAAGTCGGCGGCCAAGAGCGGCGCCCGCGTCGCGGTGATCGTCGGCGAGGACGAGTTGGCCGGCGGCACCGTCGCCCTGCGCGACCTCGACGCCGGCGAGCAGTCCAGCGCGCCCGTCACCGACGTGGTGGCGGCCGTCCAGTCGCTGCTGCGGAGCTGAGCACCCGCTCGCGGCGCCCGAATGAGCATTGGGACGCGTGGTCGCGACGTGGGATCGTTTAGGACCCCTAGGGCGGACCCGCCAAGACCATGGAGATCGAGTTGAGCGAGCAGACCGAGCCGATGCGGACCCACATGTGCGGCGAGCTCCGGAGCAGTGATGCCGGCGCCCAGGTCGCGGTCTGCGGCTGGGTGGGCCGGCGCCGGGAGCACGGCGAGCACCTGGCCTTCGTCGACCTTCGCGACCACACAGGAGTGGTGCAGTGCGTGGTCGACGGCGCCGCCGATCTGCGCAGTGAGTACGTCGTGCGGATCACCGGCACGGTCCGGGCCCGTCCCGAGGGCACGCTGAACGACTCGCTGGCCACCGGTGAGATCGAGATCGGCGACTGCGCCGTCGAGATCCTCTCGGCCGCCGAGCCGCCGCCGTTCCCGATCGACGAGCGGGCCGATGGGGTCGACGAGAACGTGCGCCTCCGGTACCGCTACCTCGATCTGCGCCGCGAGCGCATGCAGCGCAACCTGCGGATCCGGGCGAAGGTCAACGCTGCCATCCGCGGAGCGTTCGACCGCCAGGGCTTCGTCGAGGTCGAGACGCCGATGCTCATGCCCTCGACGCCCGAGGGCGCACGCGAGTTCCTCGTGCCGTCCCGCCAGGTGCCCGGCAGCGCCTACGCGCTCCCGCAGTCGCCACAGCTGTTCAAGCAGCTGCTCATGGTCGGCGGCACCGACCGCTACTACCAGATCGCCCGCTGCCTGCGGGATGAAGACCTCCGCGCCGACCGGCAGTACGAGTTCATGCAGCTCGACGCCGAGGCCAGCTTCGTCACGCAGGAAGAGGTCCTGGCCTTCGTGTCCGAGTCGGTCCTCGACGCCGCGGAGGCGGTGCTCGGCGAGCGTCCCGGCGAGATCCCGACGATGACCTGGCACGAGGCCATGGACCGCTATGGCAGCGACAAGCCCGACCTGCGCTTCGGACTGGAGCTGGTCGAGCTCACCGCCGTGTTCGAGGCCACCGAGTTCAAGGCCTTCGCCTCTGCTGAGGCGATCAAGGGCCTGCGGGTGCCGGGAGCGTCCGCCGACTACGGACGCAGCAAGCTCGACGCCCTCACCGACCGGGCCAAGCAGGCCGGCGCCAAGGGGCTCGTGTGGATGCGCGTGGGGGAGGGCGGCGCGCTCGACAGCCCCGTCGCGAAGTTCCTCAGCGAGTCGGAGCAGTCAGCGCTGGTCGCAGCACTCGCGGCCGAGCCCGGCGACCTGCTGCTGCTCGTCGCCGACGAGTGGCACACGACCTGCGAGGTCCTCGGCACCCTCCGCAACGAGCTGGCTCGACCGCCCGTGCACGAGGGTCCGTACCGCTACGTGTGGGTCGTCGACTTCCCGATGTTCGTCGGCCGCACGCCCGAGGGCACGCCCAAGCCCGCGCACCACCCCTTCACCCGGCCGCACCCCGACGACCTCGACCGCCTCGAGTCCGATCCGATGTCGGTCCGGTCGAAGGCCTACGACCTGGTGCTCAACGGCTGGGAGCTGGGCTCCGGCTCGATCCGGATCCATGAGTCGGCCCTCCAGCAGCGGGTCTTCGACCTGCTCGGCATCGACGAGGAGGAGGCCCAGCGCCGCTTCGGGTTCTTCCTCAAGCCTTTCGGCTACGGCGCGCCGCCCCACGGCGGCTTCGCCTTCGGCATCGACCGCCTGGTGGCCATCCTCGCCGGCGAGGAGAACATCCGCGAGGTCATCGCCTTCCCGAAGCCCCAGTCGGGCATCGACCCCATGACCGGCGCGCCCACCCCCGTCGACGCGCAGCAGCTGACCGACCTCGGCCTGCGCACCCTCCCGCCCAAGACCTGAAGACTCAAGATCTGTGGGCGCACAGGCACGCATTCCGTGCTCTGGCGCCCACAGATCTCGTCATCTCAGGCCGCGGTGAAGCGGTTGAGCGCTTCGTGGATCGTCTTGGCGACCTCGGCGGGTCGCCTGACGACGTCCTCCCAGGTGAAGCGCAGGACGGTCCAGCCGAGCGCGACGAGCCTGTTCTGGCGCGTCCGGTCCCGCTGGAAGGCATCCGGTGAGGTGTGGTGCTCGAAGCCGTCGACCTCGATGGCGAGCTTCTGAGCCGGGTACGCCGCGTCGACCCGGGCCACGAACCGCCCGGCGTTCCACACCTCGTGCTGGATCGTCAGTGACGGGAGCTCGTGACGTCGGGCCAGCGAGTGCAGGCGCGCCTCGAGGAGGCTCTCCTCGTCGCCCTTGGTGAGGAAGCGCTCCTCCAGGATGTCGCCGATGATCCCGGTGCCGTTGCGGCCCTGTCGGCCCAGCGCCTCGCGCAGCGCCTGCACCTGCCCAACGGCGAAGAGCCGGGTGGTGATGCCCCGGCTGAGCGCGTCCTTCACGGACCACCGGGGGAGCACGAGGCCCAGGTCGACGACCGTGCGCACCGGGTCGGTCAGGAGCATCCCCTCCCGCTCCTCGGTCAGGTCGGGGCGCAGGTCGAGCACCCGGTGCGCGATCGCTGGTGGCACGAGCCGCGGCTTGCGAGGCGGCGTGACGCTGACCTCGGCGTAGCCCGCCGGCTGGATCAGGCCCCACATCTCCGCGGCGGAGCGGTGCGACACGATCCCGTCGGAGGCGAGGGCCGCGGCCTTCAGGGACTGGTGCCACGTCTGAGGCGTGCCGGCCACCCGGTAGACGCCGGGCTGGGTCACGATCAGCCTCCCCTCGGCGACCCATCGGTTCTTGCGGCCACGGCCCAACGATGTGATGGCCTGATCGGAGGTGACAAGGCCGTGCTGCGCGCCGGCGAGCTTGTCCAGGACCGAACTCAACTCGGTCTGCATCGCTTCTCCCTTGTGAGATGCCGAGATCTGTGGGCGTCACAGCACGCATTGCGTGCCTGTGCGCCCACAGATCTCGGGGGTGCTCGAGGGGGAAGCAGCGAGATGCATTGAAAGGTGCTGACACGCAGCCTATGGGATCTGGTGGTGCGCTGTACAGGGGGCGGGCGGGGGAGCCGGTAGCGTCGGGCGCCATGGCCGACGACCTCTTTGCCGCGGCCGCGGAGGACGCGCTCTCTCGCAACGCGCCGCTGGCGGCGCGGCTGCGCCCGCGCGCCCTCGACGACATCATCGGCCAGGACCACCTGCTCGGACCGGGGCAGCCGCTGCGCACCCTGGTCGAGGCCGACCGGCTCTCGTCCGTCGTGCTCTGGGGACCGCCGGGCACGGGCAAGACCACGCTGGCCCAGGCCATCGCCGCCCACACCAGCAAGTCCTTCGAGCAGCTCTCAGCGGTGAGCGCCGGCGTGAAGGACGTGCGCGACGTGCTGGAGCGGGCCCGCCAGCGGCTGGGGGAGCGGGGCCAAGGCACGATCCTGTTCCTCGACGAGGTGCACCGCTTCAGCAAGTCGCAGCAGGACGCCCTGCTCCCCGGCGTCGAGAGCGGCCTCATCACCCTCATCG
>DATCYI010000527.1:0-2343 GCA_036570385.1 Acidimicrobiales bacterium
GCTCATCAAGACCGTGCGGGGCGTCGGCTACGCGCTGCGCGTCGAGTAGGCGTCGCTCGTGTCGCTCCGCCGCCGGGTGCTGCTCGGCTTCGCGCTCGTGGCCGCGGTGCTGCTGGTCACCAACGTGGCGCTCGCGTCGACCTTCGAGGACTACCTGCTGCGCCGCACCGACGAGGAGCTGGCGGGCTTGGCCACGCGGCCCATCTGGGGCGCCGGCGGGATCGACCCGCGCCGGCCCGGCAGGGGGCAGGGCGAGCAGCCGCTGTCCGACACCTACATCGGTGTCACCGACGCCTCCGGTGAGCGCCTCACCCGAGTGGGCTATGCCCTCGACGAGGACGCCGGGGAGCCGGCGCCGTCCCCTGCCCAGCTGCTCGAGCACGCGTCGGACGCGGAGCGCACGCAGCCCTTCACGGTGACGAGCGACGACGGCAGCGGGTCGTGGCGGGTCGTGGCGATCGACGACCGCGTCGAAGGTGGCCTGCTCGTCCTGGGCACGAACCTGAGCGACGTGGGCGAAACGCTCGATCGCATGCGCGCCATCCAGGTGGTCGGCTCTGCCGCGGTGGTCGCGGCGCTGGGCGCCGTGGCGTGGTGGGTGCTGCGCCTGGGCGTGCGGCCGGTCGTGGCCATGGCGGCCACGGCCGACGAGATTGCGGCCGGTGACCTGAGCCGCCGGGTCGAGCACACTGATCCCGCCACCGAGGCCGGGCGGCTCGGCTTGGCCTTCAACTCGATGCTCACCGAGATCGAGGAGGCGTTCCGCCAGCGCGAGGCGTCCGAGGCGCGCTTGCGGCGCTTCGCGGCTGACGCATCCCATGAGCTGCGCACGCCGCTCACGTCGATCCGCGGCTACGCCGAGCTCTGGCAGTCGGGTGGCCTTCGAGAGCCGGGGCAGCTCGACCAGGCCATGCGCCGTCTGGGCGACGAGGGGCGACGCATGGGGGCGCTCGTGGAGGACCTGCTCCTGCTGGCCCGGCTCGACGAGGAGCGCACGGTCGAGCACGAGCCGGTGCGCCTCGATCAGCTGGCCGCCGACGCGGTCGCCGACGCCCACGCGGTGGAGCCTGACCGACCGGTCGAGCTGGACCTGGCGCCGGCGACGGTGGTCGGTGACGAGTCCCAGCTGCGCCAGGTCGTAGGCAACCTCGTCACCAACGCCCGCGTGCACACGCCACCGGGGACGCCGATCAGGGTGGGGGTCCGCGTCGACGAGGCCGGCGTGCGGCTCGACGTGAGCGATGACGGCCCCGGTCTGGAGCCCGAGGCGCTGGAGCACGTGTTCGAGCGCTTCTACCGGGTCGACGCGTCCCGGGGGCGCGCTGAGGGCACTGGAGGTGGGAGCGGCCTGGGCCTGTCGATCGTGGACGCGGTCGCCCGATCCCACGGCGGCTCCGTCGAGGTGTCATCGACCCCCGGTGAGGGCGCCACCTTCACCGTCCACCTGCCCGCGGTGTAGCGCTCAGAGCGCCGCTCAGGCGCTGGCGCCGCGGCGGTGGCAGCCGACCAGGTGGTCGTCGACCAGGCCCACCGCCTGCATCAGTGCGTAGGCGGTGGTGGGGCCCACGAACACGAAGCCCTCGGCCTTCAGCGCCTTGGCCAGCCGCACCGACCCTGGCGTCTTGGCCGGCACGTCAGCCGTGGTGCGGGGCGCCGGCGCCGCGTCCGGGACGTGTGACCAGATGAGCTCGTCGAGCCCGCCCTTGGCTCGCAGCGCCACGGTGGCGGCTGCGTTCGTGCGCGCCGCCAGGATCTTCGCTCGGTTCCGCACGATCGACGCGTCCGCCATCAGCTTCTCGACCCGGTCGTCGTCGAACGACGCGATCACGTCGGCGTCGAAGCCGGCGAAGGAGCGCCGGAAGTCGGGACGCTTGCGCAGGATGGTCAGCCAGCTGAGCCCCGACTGGAACGCCTCGAGCGTGATCCGCTCGAGCAGCGGCGACTCGCCGTGCACCGCGACGCCCCACTCGGTGTCGTGGTACTCCACGTTCAGCGGATCGCCCGACGCCCACGGGCAGCGCGCCACGCCGTCGTCACCCTCCACGCAGGCCTGGCCGGCGGCGGCCAGCGGTGTCAGGTCCGTCGTCGCGTCGGCCGCCATGTCCCGCAGGCTGCCACACCCAGCAGGCTTCTAGCCCCGGTGCCGGTCCGCTGTTCGGCCAGACTCGACCGGATGGTCGTCGATCCTGAGCTGCTGCACGAGGTGGGCTCGGTGCTGCGCCACGTGGCCGCCACGCTGATCACGCCCCGCTTCCGTCGGCTGGCCGACGACGACGTGCGGGAGAAGACGCCGGGCGAGCTCGTCACGGTGGCCGACACCGAGGCGGAGGTGGCCATCGCTGC
>DATCYI010000528.1:0-4361 GCA_036570385.1 Acidimicrobiales bacterium
GGTCGCCGCGATCATCAGCCACGGGAAGACACCTATCGGGAAGAGCGACCAGGTGACGACGTGGAACGCCACCACCGCACCCCAGGCCGCCAGCCGGGTGCGCCGCCAGAGGAGGAGGGCGACGATCGAGCAGTCGAAGGCTGCCCCGGCGACCGCGGCGACCTGCGGGGCCCACTCGTGCTGCACGAACCAGCCGAGCACAGGGACGTCGACACGGGCGGGGAGCCACAGCGAGAGGGGCAGGCCGCGGAGCCAGTCGCCGTGGAGCTTGGCCAGCCCCGCGAAGGAGTAGACGACTCCTACCTGGAACCGGAGCAGCCACACCCAGCCCGCCGCGACGGCCACCGGGCCGCCCCGGCGCCGGGCGTCGAGGCTGAGCGACGCACCCCAGGGCACCACCAGTCCGAGCGTGAGCACGAGGGTCACGAACCAGTAGTGGTTCAGGTAGGTCGTGGCGTCGATCAGCTCCAACCACGCGAACGCGACCAGGAAGCCGAGCGTCGCCAGCCGGGTGCGCCAGCCGAGGATCAGCGCGACCGACGACGCCGCCACCACCGCGACCAGCGCCACCACCGCTGCGTGACCGGGCTGGGGCACCCAACCGAACCCCGGATAGGTGAAGCGGTGGGTCGGGCCGGCGTAGAGCGAGTCGATCCATCCGTTGAGCGCGATGCGAGCCGCGCTGAGCATCCCCACGGCGCCGACCGCGACCCTGAGCACTGCCAGCGATGCGCTGTCGACAGGCCGCGCGGCATGCTGCCAGAGCGACGTCGACTTGCGATGGGCATGCACCACGGACACAGTAAGGCTCGCCTAAGGGCACTGCTGAAGACGACCCGAGGAGCCCACCTGTGAACGTCCGCACCGCCCGCCGCATCGGCGGGTCCCTCCTCATCGCGTCGCTGATCGCCGCAGGCTGCTCCGACGACGGGGACGACGAGCCCGCCGTCGAGGAGACCCCGGAGGAGAGCACCGACGCCGAGGGCACGCCCGTGGAGCTGGCCGACGATGATGCCCTCGCCGCTGCCACCACCTACGCCGACCTCGTGTTCGCTGCGTACGACGATGTCACCGTCGCGGCCACCGAGCTGCAGGACGCCATCGCTGCGTTCGTAGCGGCGCCCACCGAGGAGTCGCTCGCCGCGGCCAAGCAGGCCTGGCTCGACGGTCGCGATCTCTACGGTCCGACCGAGGCGTTCCGCTTCTACGACGGGCCGATCGACACGCCTGACGGCGGCCCCGAGGGCCAGATCAACGCCTGGCCCCTCGACGAGGCCTACATCGACTACGTCGAGGGCGACGAGACCGCCGGCATCATCAACGACACCGCCGGGGTGCCGGAGATCACCACCGATGTGCTCGTGGCCGCCAACGAGCAGGGCGGCGAGTCGAACATCTCCACCGGCTGGCATGCCATCGAGTTCCTGCTCTGGGGCCAGGACCTCAGCGACGAGGGCCCGGGAGCGCGCCCGCTGAGCGACTACACCGATTCGCCCACCGCCGAGCGCCGGGCCATCTACCTCCAGCTGCTCGCCGACCTCCTCGTGTCAGACCTCGAGTCGGTGCGCGACCAGTGGGCCCCCGAGGGCGGCGAGTTCCGCGAGACGTTCCTGGCCGACCCGGGCCAGGCGATCGCCGACGTCCTGCGCAGCATGGGCGCCCTCTCCGCCGGCGAGCTCGCCGGTGAGCGCATCGCCGTCGCCTACGACACCAAGGACCAGGAGGACGAGCACTCCTGCTTCTCCGACAACACCGTCGTCGACATCGTCGGCAACGCGGTCGGGATCCGCATGGTGTACCTCGCCGACTACGAGGGGATCGACGGCACGTCGATCTCCGAGGTCGTCGCCGAGGTGGCTCCCGAGCTCGACGCCGACCTGCGCCAGCAGCTCGACGCCAACGTCGACGCAGCCCAGGCCCTCGAGGGCCCGTTCGACCAGCTGATCCTGGGCGACGACTCAGCCCCCGGGCGGGTCGCCCTGCTCGACCTGATCGAGTCGCTCCAGGCCCAGGGCGACACCGTCGCCGAGCTGGCGTCCACCCTCGGGTACTCGATCAGCCTGGAGATCTAGAGGGTGCGTCTCCGGTGGGCGGGGTGGGGGACGGCGGCGCTGGTGGCCGTCACCCTCGCCGCGTGCACCGGCGACGACACCCCCACCGGTGCGGTGTTCGACTCCGACCGACCTGCGGAGCTCACCCCCGAAGAGCTGGCCGACCAGGGCGGCGACGCGACCGTCGAGGTGTTCGGCGGCGGCGCCTTCGCCCAGCCGGTGCCGGGGCTCAGCAGCGAGCAGCGCCGCGACTTCGCCGTCGGCAACAACTTCTTCAACGACAACTGGGTCACCGCGCCTGCCTCGACCGAGGCCCGCGACGGGCTCGGGCCGGTGTTCAACGCGCAGTCGTGCTCCTCGTGCCACTTCCGCGACGGTCGGGGACAGCCGGCCGCTGACGCCGACGACCCCGAGCGGGGGCTGCTCCTGCGCCTGAGCGTGCTCGACGGAGAGGGTCGACCCCAGCCCCACCCCCGCTACGGCGACCAGCTGCAGGATCGGGCGATCCGGGGCGTGCCCACCGAGGGCACGATCGTGATCACGACGACGGACCAGCCCGGCCGCTACGCCGACGGCACCACGTACTCGCTCGCCGCGCCCACCTACGAGGTGCTCGACGCCGACGGCGTGCCGTTCGGCCCCGACGTGCTGATCTCACCCCGCGTCGCTCCCCCGATGTTCGGCGTCGGCCTCCTCGAAGGGGTGCCGGCCGACTCGATCATCGCCGGCGCCGACCCGTCCGACGACGATGGCGACGGCATCTCCGGGCGTGCCCACCTCCTGGCCGAGCTCGAACCCGGCGGGCGCGCCGGCGACGACGGCCCGGTGCTCGGGCGCTTCGGCTGGAAGGCCGCCGTGCGGTCGGTGCACGAGCAGAACGCCACCGCGTTCGTCAACGACATCGGCATCACGTCGTCGCTGTTCGACCACCAGCCCTGCCACGCCGGGCAGCGGGAGTGCGAGGCCGCCCCCGACGGCGGTGCCCCCGAGATCGAGGATCGCAAGCTCGAGCAGGTCACCTTCTACACGCGCACCCTCGGCGTCCCGGCCCGTCGCGACGTCGGCACCACCGACACGTCCGAGGGCCAGGAGCTCTTCGGCGCCATGGGCTGCACCGGCTGCCACCTGCCCGAGCTCACCACCGGTCCGTCTGACATCGCGGCCCTCGACGAACAGGTCATCCGGCCGTACACCGACCTGCTGCTGCACGACATGGGCCCGGGCTTGGCCGACGGCCGGCCCGACGGCGACGCCAGCGGCAGCGAGTGGCGCACGCCGCCGCTGTGGGGCATCGGCCTCACCGAGACGGTCAACGGGCACACCCGGTTCCTGCACGACGGCCGGGCCCGCGGCATCGCGGAGGCCATCCTCTGGCATGGTGGCGAGGCCGAGGCCGCCCGCGATCGGTTCAAGGCCCTCGATGCCGACAGCCGCGCCGCCGTCATCGCCTTCCTGGAGTCGCTGTGACCCGTAGCCAGCCTGTCTTCCGCTCCGTCGTGATCGTCTGCGCCGCGGCCTTGGCGCTCGCCGCGTGCTCCGACGACGGCACGGAGGACACCACCGAGACGACCCCGCGCGCCGGGAGCGAGTCCACCGACATCGTGCTGGAGTCGATCGCCGACGACGTGATCGTGCCCGCCTACGAGGAGCTGGTCGGCGCTCTGAGCGATCTGCACGAGGCGGTCGAGTCGCTGTGCGAGGCGCCGGCCCCGGCCGCTCTCGACCAGGCGCGGACCGACTGGCGCGCCGTGGACCTGGCCTGGGCTCGCACCCAGGCGCTCGACGTCGGGCCGGCCATGGAGCGACGGCTCATGGCATCGCTGGGGTTCGAGGCCCGACCGGAGGCCGTGACCGAGCTGCTCGCCGGCGACGGGGCGCTGGATCCCGCTGCGCTGGCCCAGGAGGGGGCAGCCGTGCGCGGCATCTCGGCCATCGAGGTGGCCCTCTTCGCCGAGGGCGCCGATCAGCTGGCCGCCCCCGACGGGGCGCGCCGATGCGAGTACGCCGCCAGCGCCACCGAGCTCTCGCTCGACGCCAGCCGCCTGGTGCTCGACGACTGGGTCGGCGGGTTCCGGGCGACCTTCGCAACCGGAGTCGACGGGTCCGCCCAGTCGTCGGTGTCGGCCCTGCTGAACGAGGTCACCTTCGCCCTGCAGCTGGTCGACGACCAGGGGCTGCGCTCGCTAGTGGAGGCAGGGTCTGCCGACGCCCTCCCCGCCAACCGCGACGACGGTCCTGCGGGCACCCGCGTCGCCCACCTGCGCTCCACCCTCGCCGGAGCGGCGGCGGCCCTGACCGGGCCCGACGGCG
>DATCYI010000529.1:0-2084 GCA_036570385.1 Acidimicrobiales bacterium
ATGCTCATCCCTCTGCGTCACGGTGAGCCGATCCGGTTCGGGGCCGAGGGCTCCCGCGGCGTGGTGCTCGACGCCCAGACCGGTCCCCGCATCGCCTCGGTGGCCGACGTGGGGGAGGACGCGCTGCTGGTCCACGACGAGACCCGCACCGATCCCAGCGTGGCGTTCATGCTGTCGCGGCTGTCACGTGGCCCCATCGAGCCGACGCCGGTCGGCGTGTTCCGCGCCGTGTCCCGCCCGCACTACGGCGCCGAGGTCGACGCGCAGCTCGCGGATGCGGTGGCCCAGCGTGGGCCCGGTGAGCTCCACGACCTGCTGCGCTCGGGCGCCGTGTGGGAGGTCGACTGACCGGGGAGACAGCCCCGCATGAGCTCGACGATCGGCCTCGTCCGCCCGTCGGTGAGCGCCTCACCGAAGCGAGGCGTCGCCTGACGGCTCGCTTCGGCGTGCGGTTGGCTGCCGCAGCGCTGGTCGGAGCCGCTGCAGCTCTGCTCGCCCTGGGGCCCCTCGGACACACCAAGGCCACGGTGGGCCCGGGCACCGTGGAGGTGTCGGCGGGGCTGGCGTTCGACGGCGCGACGGTCGTCGCCCTGCCGCCGCTGGGTCGCGTCGAGGCGTCCACCCACAGGACCCCTGTCTCCCTCACCGCGCAGGTGCTCGCAGTCGACGTCGAGGCCGCTCAGCAGACGACGACGGCCACCGACCCGGTCGGAGCGCTGCGGCGCGAGGTCGACGCTGCGCTCCCGGGCCTGCTGCGCCGGTTCGCGGTCAGAGCCACGCTGATCGCCCTCGCAGGCGGCGCGATCGGCGCGCTGCTGCTGCCAGGGCGACGCTGGTGGGATCCGCTGGTGGGAGCGGGGGCGGGTCTGCTGGCGGTGGGCGGGCTGCTGGGAGCGACCTGGTCGACCTACGACATCGATGCCTTCGGCGAGCCCAGCCTCTCCGGCGAGCTGCAGCGCGCTCCCGGGCTGCTGCGGGCTGTCGAGCGCAACCTCGAGGGCATCAACCAGGTGCGCGACCGCGTCGACGCCATCTCGACCCGCCTCGCCGAGCTCTACGCCGCCAGCGTCGACGAGCTGCCCGGCGGGGCGGCGGGGGAGACGGCGATCCTCCACGTGAGCGACCTCCACCTCAACCCGCTGGGAGCCGAGCTGGCCGTGCAGCTGGCCGGCGACATGCAGGTGGACGCCGTGCTCGACACCGGCGACGTCACCACCTTCGGGCTGCCCCTCGAGTCGCGCTTCGGGTCCCTGTTGCAGGCGTCGCCGGTGCCGTACATCGTCGTGCCCGGAAACCACGACTCGCCCGCCAACCGGGCTCAGCTCTCGCAGATGGAGGGGATCACAGTCCTCGACGGCGACTCGGTGACGGTGGGTGGAGTGCGGATCCTCGGCATCGCCGATCCGTCCTTCACGGCGAGCAACGAGGTGTCCACCAACGAGGCGAACGAGCTGAAGGCCTCGCTGACCGACGAGGTGCGCGTCGAGGTCCTCACCGAGTCGCCCGACGTGCTGGCCGTGCACGACCCGGCCCAGGCGGCGGCAGCCACCGGGCTCGTGCCAGTGGTCGCCGCGGGTCACACCCACAAGACATCCACGGAGGTGGTCGACGGCACGTGGGTCCTCACCATCGGCTCCACTGGCGCCACCGGGCTGGGCTCGTTCGCCATCGAGACGAAGCGTCCCTACGAGGCTCAGGTGCTGCGGTTCTCCGACGGCCGCTTGGTGGCGATCGACTACATCTCGATGACTGGGATCGACGGGGCGTTCAGCCTGGAGCGCCGGCTCGTCCCTCAGAACGAGGTGGAGCCTGACCCCGACCGCGTGCTGCTCGGCGTACCGACGACGAGCGCAACCGGGACCACGACGACCACCACCGCACCAGCGGCGGCAGTGCCCTGACCCGAGCGCGCCCGCGACGGGCCCGCTAGCGCCCGCTAGAGCCCGCGGAAGACCAGGCCGGTCTTGGGCTTCGGCGAGAAGAACGTGGTCTTCGGCGGCATGCGCTCGCCGCCATGAGCTGTCGCCTCGATCTGGGCGACGGTGGCCGGTCGCAGGAGCACGCCGGCTTGGGCCGCGCCGGAG
>DATCYI010000530.1:0-4404 GCA_036570385.1 Acidimicrobiales bacterium
TGGTGGGCGGGCTGTCGTCGAGCGCGCTCTTGAGCTCGGACTGGAAGCCGCTGGAGATGCGTCGCAGGTCGCCCATGGCCTTGCCGACCTGGCGAGCGGCGCCCGGGAGGCGCTGCGGTCCGAGGACTATGAGGGCGATGAAGGCGATGACCAGGATCTCGCCCCCGCCGACGTTGAACATGCGGCGAGTGTAACGAGCCGCGGCGCCTGGTCCTGCGGGGTCAGTCGAGCCGCGCGGAGCGGCTCGACGCCCGCTGCTCGGCCGCTGCCGAGCGGACCTCGGCCACCGCGACGCGCACCTCGTCGAGGCGCCTCAGCTGAAGGGAGAGGTCGTTCGTGGCGTCGGTCATGGCCCGCAGCTGCACGATCGCTATGAGGATCGCAACGGTGGCTGCGGCGGGCGGGACTGCCCAGAGGAGCGACATGGCAGCACGCTACCGATCGTCCGTCAGGTCCGGTCCTGGCCCTGGAGAGCGCTGAACCAGTCGTCCTCCTGGAGCAGGCGGTGGAAGTCGATGAGGTCGTCGTGGCTGATGGGGCCACCCTCGTGGGCCTCGAACAGCTCGGCGGGCAGCTGCCACGTCTCGAGCTTCACGCCGGAGGCGACGAGCATGTCGACGATGCGGGCCTCGGCCGGCTTCACGACCGACATGCGGCAGCTCGGGCATCGGAACACGTAGCTGCCGGCGTCGGCGTCGCCGCAGATGCGAACCCGGAGGTCGTTCACCCGCAGCTCGACGTCTCCGCAGTCTCCGCAGCTCGCCTTGATGACCGTCGCCATAGCCGTGCCTGGTTCCTCCCACAGAGCGGCTCCGCACCGCTCATCTGACACCACACTTGTCGGCTAGGACACCCTCTCTCTTGAGGTGATCTGGCACAATGGGTCGTCGTGCCCACCCGGCTGCCCTCCCTGCGAACCCCGCCGATCGGGTTCGCTCATCGTGGGGCTCGCGCCCACGCTCCCGAGAACACCCTCGAGGCGTTCCGGCTGGCGGTGCGACTCGGCGCGACAGGCCTCGAGAGCGACGTGTGGCTCACGGCCGACGGCGAGGCGGTGCTCGACCACGACGGCGTGGTGCGCTCAGGGCTGAGGCGCCGGCCGATCTCGGACTACGACCGGGCCGACCTGCCCGAGCACATCCCGACCCTCGCCGAGCTCTACGCGGAGGTGGGCACCGATCTCGAGGTGTCCCTCGACGTGAAGGACGCCGCCGCGTTCGACCGCACGGTGGAGGTGGCCCGGGCGGCGGGCGACGGCGCGCTCGGCCGCCTCTGGCTCTGCCACCCCGACTGGACCCAGGTCGCCGAGTGGCGCCAGCGCTGCGCCGAGGTGCGCCTGGTCGACTCCACCCGCCTGAAGCGGGTGAGCGAGGGCATCGAGCGGCGGGCGGCGGAGCTGGCCGAGGTCGGCATCGACGCCCTCAACATGCACCACACCGACTGGACGGGCGGCCTGGTGGCCCTGGTCCACCGCTTCGAGGTGCTCTGCTTCGCGTGGGACGCCCAGCACGACCGCATCCTCGACGACCTCCTCGACGCCGGGGTGGACGCCGTCTACAGCGACCACACGGACAGGATGACGGACGCGCTGGCGCGCGCCGAGTAGCGCCGTCCGAGCTAGAGGGCGCCCATCTTGGCGGGGGGCCAGACGAGGATGAAGGCGCGGCCGACGACGGTGTCGATCGGGATCGGTCCGCGGGCGCGGCTGTCGGCGGAGTTGTCGCGGTTGTCGCCGAGCACGTACACGTAGCCCTCGGGGATCGTCTGCCTCGGGATCGGTGGACCGGTGGGTCCGCCCTCGGGCAGGTAGGGCTCTTCGAGGCGCCGATCGTCGATGTAGACGACGCCGTCACGGGTCTCGATGACCTCGCCGGGCAGGCCGATGACGCGCTTGATGAGGTCCTTGATGCCGTCGGGTCCGACCTGGTCCTCGGGCAGCTCGAAGACGACGATGTCGCCGCGGTTGATGTCGTGGAGGTCGTAGCTCAGCTTGTTGACGAGCACGCGGTCGCCGACGTCGAGGGTGGGCTCCATCGACTCGGACGGGATGTAGAACGCCTGGATCAGGAACGTCTTGACCACGAGGGCGACGACGAGCGCCCCGACGATGACCGTGACCCACTCGACGACCGAGCGGACGCGGTCCTTGCGGTGGTCCTCCTCTGAGCGCTCCTCCACCTTGGTGGACTGCGCGGCTGGTCGGTCGGCGTCAGAGGTGTCGGTCACGGCCGCTCAACGGTAGCGGGCGAGGATGCGCTGGGCCGCGCGCTCGCCGGCGTCGGCCAGCTCCCGCGGTGCGGACACGACCGTCGCTGTCGCTCCGAGGCCCACGAGGAGGCGCTCGAGCCAGGCCGTGGCGCCGATGGCGAGGGTGACGCGCAGGCACCCGTCGGGCCGCTCCTCGCGCTCCTCCACCGGGTGCGCCTCGGCCACCCACCAGGCGGCCGGCTCGAGGTCGAGCACGATGCGGGGGTCGTCGGCGTCGGGTGAGAAGACGGTGGTGGCCATCTCACCGGCGGGAGGGGTGAAGGTGTCGTCGAGGAGCGTGGCCGAGTGGATGCGGTCGATCCGGAACCGGCGCTCCCCGCCCGCCTGGTGGCAGTGGCCGAGCAGGTAGAGGCTGCCGTGGTCGGCGTGCACGAGGTACGGGTCGACGTCGCGCTCGCCGTGGGCGTCACGCCCGTAGGAGTAGTACTCGAGGTGCACGCGGCGGCTGTCGCGCACGCCCCGGCGGAGGACGTCGAGCACCTCGGTGCTGGCCGCCCCGAGGTCGACGTCGAAGACCTGCTCGGCATCCACGCCGAGGACCGCGGCCAGCTTGCTCACGCCGGTGGCCAGCGGCCCGGTGGGGTCGGCGCCGGGCAGGGCCAGCACCGATGCGCCTGCGGTCAGCAGCGCGACGGCCTGGTCGGGGGTGAGGCGCTGAGGGGTGGCGAAGACGTCGGCGTAGTGGATCCACACGCGGTCGCCCTCCTGCACCACGTCGATCAGCGCATCAGGGGTGTAGGGCGGGAGCCCGACCAACCAGACGACCTCGAGGTCGGCGGCCAGCTCGGCCTCGGTGATGCCGAAG
The DNA here is from genome assembly GCA_036570385.1 of Acidimicrobiales bacterium. Taxonomy (GTDB): domain Bacteria; phylum Actinomycetota; class Acidimicrobiia; order Acidimicrobiales; family VFJN01; genus VFJN01. The sequence continues at coordinate 3,074 of DATCYI010000530.1, forward strand.
CGGGCACAGATCTCCGCAACGGTGGGGCCGTCGTGCGCCGCCACCCAGGGCACGAGTGCGAGCATGCGCTGCATGCGGTCAGCTGCGGTGGTGCTCCCTCCGCGTGCGCCGCTCACGCGATCGCGTCCAGCCACTCGACGAGCTCTGCCCGCAGCTCAGGTGGATCGAGGACCTCGGCATGGTCGAGGAACGAGAGCACGAACGAGCGGAACGCGGCCCGGTTCGTGACCGGCAGCTCCACGACCACGCCGTTGTCGTCGCTGGCCACCACGTGATCCGGTCCGACGTGCTGCACCGCCCAGGCCGCCTGCGGGCCGTCGATCCGCACGCGGGCCCGCACGGGCTCGTCGGCGCCCAGCTCCCACGCGCCGCGGGCCTGGCCCGGCACCGCGGTGCTGGGCGGGTCGAACGGCGGCAGCTCGCTCACCCGCACCGGGCCCTCGATGCGCTCGAGGCGGTACGCCCTCTCCTCCATCCGCAGGTGGTCGTATCCGGTCAGGTACCAGCGGCCCCGCTGGAACTCGAGCCGGTACGGGTCGAGCGTGCGCTGCTCGCCGTGGTAGGTCAGCTCCACCGGTGTGCGCGATGCCACGGCCGCGAAGAGCACGGCCAGGTTCGGGTCGGCGGGCAGCGGCGCGACGTGCACCCCGAGCTCGCTGCTGGCGTCGGGGCCGACCAGGCCACCGAGCTTCATGAGGCCCTCCGTGGACGGGAGCCCCTCGACCTGCACGGCCGACGCGGCGAGGTGGAGGGCGGCCAGCTCCTCGGTGGTGAGGGCCGGGTCGCGCAGCGCGTACTCCTCGGGCGGGATCCGGTAGCCGTCGACCTCAGGCACGCGACCGGGAACCCGCTGGACCCGCAACGGGATGCCCATGCCGCGCAGCTCGTCCTTGTCGCGCTCGAAGGCCCGCCTGAACGCCACGAGGTCCCGGGGGTACTGCTCGAGCTGCTCCTGGATGTCGTCCGCGGTGAGCGGGCGCGGAGCGGCCAGGAGGAGCGCCGTCAGGTTGAGCAGGCGCTCCAGCTTGGTCGAGCTCGCCATCGCAGCGACCTTACCCAGCGGCTTCGGGATCGAGGAGCACGGCGGCCAGCTCGCCCGCGGCGCCGGCGGCGGCGAAGAACAGAGGGTCCTCGGCCGGCCCGCGACCCATGGTCGTGACCCTCATCCCCGCGTCCTCCAGCAGGTGAGCCACGTCGGGTGGGGCCACCACCCGCACGTCGTGACGGTCCGACGCGTAGGCGCCGGCGCCTGGTGCCGCCACCAGCACGCGCGATGCGGTGAGGTCGAGCGCCGTGGTGCTGTGGTGGCTCACGCCCTGGTGGCGAGGCCT
>DATCYI010000531.1:0-8934 GCA_036570385.1 Acidimicrobiales bacterium
CCCGCTGCCGGTCAGTCGGCGGCACGCACCACACCCGCCACGGGCATCGCTCTACGCGCCCCACCGAGTAGGTTCTGCCGCCGTGATCCTCTCCGACCGCACCATCCGCGAGGAGCTCGCCTCCGGCCGAATCGTGATCGAGCCCTTCGACGAGAGCCACGTGCAACCGTCGTCGGTCGACATCCGGCTCGACCGGTTCTTCAGGGTCTTCCTCAACCACACTATGCCGGTCATCGACGTGAAGCGGGACCTGGAAGAGCTCACCCGCCTGGTCGACATAGACGACGACAGGGCCTTCATCCTCCACCCCGGTGAGTTCGTGCTCGGCTCCACGTTCGAGCGCATCGCCGTGGCGGACGACCTGGTGGCTCGCATAGAGGGCAAGAGCTCGCTCGGGCGGCTCGGGCTCCTAATCCACTCCACAGCCGGCTTCATCGACGCGGGCTTCGACGGGCACATCACTCTCGAGCTGTCGAACGTGGCCAACCTGCCGATCACGCTCTACCCGGGCATGAAGATCGGCCAGATCAGCTTCCTGCGGATGACCACCCCGGCCGACGTGCCCTACGGCTCAGGCGCGCTCAAGTCCAAGTACCAGGGCCAGCGCGGCCCCACCCCCAGCCGCTACTGGGAGAACTTCTCTTAGGACTGGAGCGGACAGGTGAACCAGCGGCAGACGGTGTTGCCGGGCACGCTGGAGGCAACCTCGACGCTCGGTACGAGCACGCCCAGCGTGGCAGCACCTGGGCGCGCCGGTGAGCGGCCGGAGCACAGCAGCACGAGGTTGCAGAGCTTGGTGGGCCCGCCCTTCTCCAAGTGCCAGTGACCCGGTAATCGTGCGGAACCCACACAAGACGTGTAGGAACCGCACGATCAAGCCACCGAGGACGCCAGAAGCCGCTCACCAGCGAGCAGGCGTGGAGCCCAGAGCCGCACCCCGCCCGCCTCGCCGCGCCCTTGACCTACGCCAAGGCAGAACCGCGGCGTGCGGGGCTGCCGGGCAGAGCTCCCGAGCGGGTCAGTCCTCGAGGGTGGTGAGCTGGCGGGCGCGGTCGGCGTCGCCGGCTTCGAGGGCCTCGAGCAGGTGCATCGAGATGTCGGCGACCTGCACGGTCTCCTCGGCGCCGGCGCCCTTCACGCCGTCGTCGAGCATGATGTAGCAGAACGGGCAGGCGGTGGCGACGCGGCTGGCGCCGGTGGAGATGAGCTCCTCGGCCCGCTCGTCGTTGACCTTCTTGCCGAGGTCTTCCTCCATCCACATGCGGGCGCCACCGGCGCCGCAGCACATGCCCTTGGTGCCGTTGCGCTCGGCCTCGACCAGCTCGATGCCCTCCAGGCTGCCGATCACGTTCCGGGGCGTCATGTAGACGTCGTTGTGGCGGCCGAGGTAGCAGGAGTCGTGGTAGACGACCCGCTCGTCGAGCCGGGCGCCGGTCATGTCGAGCTGGCCGCTGTCGATGAGGCTCTCCAGCAGCTGGCTGTGGTGCACGACCTCGAAGTGCCCGCCCAGCTGGGGGTACTCGTTCAGCATCGTGTTGAAGCAGTGTGGGCACTGGGTGATGATCTTCTTCACGCCCATGCCGTTGAGGGTCTCGATGTTGGCCATGGCCAGCATCTGGAAGATGTACTCGTTGCCGGAGCGGCGGGCCGGGTCACCGGTGCACTGCTCGGACGGTCCGAGGATCGCGAAGTCGACGCCGGCCCGCTGGAGCAGCTTGGCCATCGAGATCGTGACCTTCTGGTTCTTGTCGTCGAACGAGCCGGCGCAGCCCACCCAGTAGAGGTACTCGTGGCCGAGGGAGTCGCCACCCTCGACGATCGGCACGCCATCGACCTTGCTGGTCCACGCGGCCCGATCGCTCTGGCTCATGCCCCACGGGTTGCCGGAGTTCTCCATGCCCCGGTAGGCGGTGCCGAGCTCGGTGGGGAAGTCGCTCTCCATCAGGGAGAGGTAGCGCCGCATGTCGAGGATCTTGTCGAGGATCTCGATGTTCACGGGGCAGATCTCGTCGCACGCCTTGCAGGACGTGCAGGCCCACACCTCCTCGGAGGTGATGCGCTCGAACAGGCTGTTGGCGGACACGGTGATCTCGGGATCGACCCCGATGGGGGGCGAGACGACCGGCGTGCCGGTGCGGGCCATGACCTCGCCGGACTTGAGCACGATCTCCCGGGGGTCGAGCGACTTGCCGGTGGCGTGGGCGGGGCACACCGAGGTGCAGCGGCCGCACATCGTGCAGGCATCGGTGTCGAGGAGCTGCTTCCACGTGAAGTCCTCGACGGTGGAGGCTCCGAAGCTCTCGAGCTCGGTCTCCATCAGGTTCGGCATGGGCTTCATGGCGCCCTTGGGCCGCTCACGATCCTTCAGGTACATGTTCAGCGGCGAGGTGAAGATGTGGCGGAGCATCGTGACCGGGAGGATCACGATGAAGAGGAAGAAGCTCCCGACGTGGGCGATCCACCACGCCTGGTGGACACCGGAGAGGTTGTCGGACCCGTCGATCAGCCCGGCGATCGGGTAGCTGACGAACGACCACTGCTCGAAGTCAGGTCGGCCCTGCAGGGCGATGCGCCACACCTCGGCGCCGAAGCCGGTGACGGCGATGGCGAGGATCGTGCCCAGGATCAGGGCGTGCTCCGGCTTCGACTTGATCCGGATGCGGTACGGCTTGTTCACGTAGCGGCGGCCGATCGCCCAGAGCACGCCCGCGAGCAGGGTGAGCCCGGCGAAGTCGCCGACCGCTGAGTAGGCCTTGTAGACGCCACCGTGCAGGAACTTCAGCGATTCCGGCATCTGGTGGTTGATCTCGAGCACCGTCGTGACGGCCAGGAGCACGAGGAACGAGAAGTAGATGAGGCTGTGCATGATCCCGGCGGCGGGATCTCGCAGCAGAGTCTTCATGTAGACGCCGGCGCGGAAGTCCTTCATCCGCCGACCGACGTTCTTCTTGGTGGTCGAGCGGTTGTCGGGGCCGCCACGCTGCCAGTTCCGCACCCGCTGGCTGAACAGCACCGATCCGTAGATCACCAGCACCGGGAACACGGTGTAGAAGAGCAGGCGCCACTCGCTCGGGATGTTCCCGAACACCTCGCGCTGCACGTCGCTGTCGTCGTGGAACTGGAACACCGTGGCGGTGATGCCCGACACCACGATGATGGTGGCGAAGATCAGGCCCAGACCGATGGCCAGCTGATGGGGCTTGAGGCGGGTCTTCACGATCGCGAACGTAGTTGTTCAGGTGCTACGCACCCGAACCCGCTACCCGTAGGTCTTGACGTCGAGCTCCCGCACCCGCCCGGCCAACGCCTTGAGAAGCTTGTGGGCGATGGGCGGAACCTCGTCGATGATGCCGGCGAACTCCCTCGCCCCGAGCACGAGGACCGACAGGTCGCTGGCCGCGGTGACGGTGGCGGTGCGGGGCCCGTGGTCGAGCAGGGCCATCTCACCGACGCAGTCGCCGGGCCCCAGCGTGGCGACCTTGCGGTTGTTGCGACGGACGTCAGCAGATCCCTCGAGGATGACGAAGGCCTCGCGCCCGATGCTGTCCTGCTCGCAGAGCACGCGTCCGGCGGGCAGGTCGACCTGATCGGACGCCTTGGCCACGGCCTGCAGCTCCTTCTTGGAGCAGGCGGAGAACAAGGGGACCGACGCAAGGTGGTCGAGATGGTTCTGTCGTGCCATGAACCGGCAGCATACGGACGAGCACGCTGCCGTGCGCAGGATCCTCCGACTTTGAGCGCGATGCGCTTCACGAGGGCGAAACGATCTCGAAACGTCCCGTCCGTACCTTCGGCCGAGTGGATGTCGCCCTCCTGCACTGGCCGCTCGATGCCACCCGTCGTGACGAGCTCCGTGCGCTAGGAGGGCTGCGGCTGCTGATGGTCGAGGGCGATTCTCTGCCCCCGATGTGCGTCGACGAGCTCGAGGACTGGATCCGGGTGCCCGCCAGCGAGGCCGACGTCCAGGCACGGGTCGAGGGGTTGCGGCGGCGGCTGTCGGCTCAGGTCCAGCCTGCGCCGGACATCGACGAGGACGGCGTCCTCCGCGTCGGCGACCGCTGGGTGTCGCTACCACCCGTCGAGGCCCGCCTCACCGCCGCCCTGCTCGACCGCTACGGGGCTGTCGTCTCGCGGGATGCGCTCGCCCGCGCCGGCTGGCCCAACGGATCACCAGGTCGCAACGCCCTCGACGTGCACGTCCTGCGCCTCCGGCGGCGCGTTGCACCGCTCACCCTCGCCATCCGGACGGTGCGCTCCCGGGGCTACCTGCTCGAGCGCAGCGTCCAACCCGCATCGCAGCCGATCGGCTGAGGACTCGAGCGGATAGGCGCTCGCCGCTGTCTCGCCGGCCGGATGACGTCCCTGGCGTCGTCCTCCTCCTCGCCGCAGCTATGGCTGCGCCGTCGTCGTGCGTCCTAGCCAGGAACGCCCCCGGCTCGCCGATCCAACGACTCCACCTATCCGCTCGAGTCCTGAGCAACGACCACCCTCAGCGCGCGATCAGGTGGTGCGGAGGTGGAGCTCGCCGAGACGCCCGATCGCGGTGCGGACCGCTGAGTCGAGCAGCGCCTTGTCTGAGGGCCTCGGCCCTGTGAGGCGCACCACGTGCACGAGGTCGCCGGCGCGCACGAGGATCAGGTCGCGCTCCTCGATCACGCCTGCGGTCGGCTCGACCTCGACCCTGATCGGCAGCGTGTCGTCGGAGAGGACGCCGAAGTCGAGTGCTCCGGTGCGGATCGACACGCCGGTGTCGGTGGCGACCACTGACGCGCAGTCCTCTGCGACATCCCTCAGCAGCTGGTCGACGGCGCCCCCTTGACCGGGGAAGTGCGCCACCGTGCTGCTCAAGGTCGTGCTGCCTCGGGTGAAGGTGGTGCTGGCCTGATCGGCCGGCTCGAGATCCGTCAAGGCGTCGTCGCACTGGTGCTCGGGGACCAGCTCGGTGGCGACGGCGACCCCGGCGTCGGCGGCCACGAACCCGTCGGGCAGGTCGTCGGCGGTCAGGCGGGCGGCGGCCAGGCCCTGCGTGGTGACCGGTTCAGGCTCGGGTCGGGTGACCTCGCGATCGGGGCTGCACGCGCTCAGCGCGGCCACCAGCGCCACGACGAGCGCGATGCCTCTTCGTGATGTCACCTCAAGCCTCCGCTTCCTCGGTCGCCGACATCATCGCGTGCGGCCCCGCGCAAGGTTGACGACAGATCTGCGTCAGTAAGCCGCGAGGTGGGCGTCGGGCACCCGTAACCCACGGCACACGGGAGGGAAACGGCCCCTTCCTACGGTCAGCAACAGGTCAGAGACCGACATGGTCCGGCCCACCCATCCCCGATCCGAGGAGGAAACGTGAGACGGAAGCTGCTCGCCGTACCGGCGATCAGCGGCGCGGGTCTGCTGGCCATGGCCACACCGGCGTTCGCACAAGACATGCCCGAAGGGGTGGCCCCGCAACAGCTGCTGGACAACATCTGGATCTTCATCGCGGCGATCCTCGTGTTCTTCATGCAGGCCGGCTTCGCGCTGGTGGAAGCGGGGCTCACGAGGGCGAAGAACGTCGGCAACATCATGATGAAGAACCTCATGGACTGCGCCGCAGGCGTCCTGGCGTTCTTCATCGTCGGCTACGGCATCGCCTTCGGGTCCGACGAGCTGCTCGGCGGCTTCTTCGGCTGGGGCGGCTTCGGGGTCGACGGCATCGACTCCACCGGCGGAGAGGGCCTGTTCACGTCGACGACCTTCTTCTTCCAGGCCGCCTTCGCCGCCACCGCGGCCACCATCGTCTCGGGCGCCATGGCGGAGCGGACGAAGTTCAAGTCGTACTTCGTGTACTCCCTCGTCATCACGGCGCTCATCTACCCGATCGTCCTGCGCTGGACGTGGGGCGGCGGCTGGTTGGCCCAGCGGGAGTTCCCGTTCAGCGACTTCGCCGGCTCCACCATCGTGCACGGCACGGGCGGCTGGGCCGCCCTGATGGGTGCCATCATCCTCGGGCCTCGAATCGGGAAGTACGGCGCCGACGGCAAGCCGCGAGCCATCCCGGGACACAACATCGCCTTCGTGATCCTCGGCGCGATGATCCTCTTCGTCGGCTGGTTCGGCTTCAACCCAGGCTCCGAGCTGGCGGTGGACGAGTTCGTGATGCAGGTCGGCGTCAAGACCCTGCTGGCCGGCTGCTCCGGAGCGGTCATCGCGATGATCGTCAACTGGAGCTGGGACGGGAAGCCTGATGTCTCGATGGCGGCCAACGGCCTCCTCGCCGGCCTCGTGGCCATCACCGCGCCGGTCGGAACGGTCACCACGCCGGTCTCGATCCTCATCGGAGCCGTCGGCGGTGCGCTGGTCGTGTGCTCGGTGAAGTTCTTCGACCGGGTGCGGGTCGACGATCCCGTCGGTGCCATCTCCGTGCACGGCGTCGTGGGCGCCTGGGGCACGCTGTCGATCGGTCTCTTCGCCAAGTGGGACGACGCGTTCCTCGGTCGCGAGGACGCGGGCCTCTTCTACGGCGGCGGGTTCGACCAGATGTTCACTCAGGCCACGATGGTGATCGCGCACTTCGTCTTCGTCTGCGCAGCCACCGGCCTCCTCTTCCTGGCCATCAAGAAGACGATCGGCCTCCGGGTGACTCCCGAGGAGGAGCTGGCCGGTCTCGACGTCGAGGAGCACGGCTCGCCCGGCTACGGCTTCGACACCCTCGCCGGTGCCGGCTCGGCCGCCGCCGGCATCCCGACCCCCACCCCCGCCCCGTCGGTGACGGGCTGAGAGAGGAGAACCACCATGCTCAGCCTCGTCACAGCGATCATCAAGCCCCACGCCCTCGACGGCGTGAAGGACGCCCTGAAGGGCGCCGGGGTCGAGGGCCTCACCGTCTCGGAGGTGAAGGGGTTCGGTCGCCAGGGCGGCCACACCGAGACCTACCGAGGAGCCGAGTACACCATCGACTTCGTGCCCAAGATCAAGGTGGAGGTCCTGATCGGCACCGAGCTGGCCGAGGGGGTGGCCGCTGCGATCGCCGCGGCGGCCAACACCGGCAAGATCGGCGACGGCAAGATCTGGATCTCGACGGTCGACCGGGCCATCCGCATCCGTACGGGTGAGATGGGGTCTGACGCCGTCTGACCCTCAGCTGATCAGCCGAGCACACCGCTCTTGCGTGGGATCGGGGGCCAAGCGCCCCGGGTCCCACGCAAGAGTCGCGTCTCAGCCAGGCTCGGCGGGGTTGTCGTCGGGCGGGTCGGTCGGGGTGCGGGAGCCCTCGGCCTGGCGGGCCACCTCCTCGGCGGCGGCGCGGATCTCCTCGGGGCTGCGCAGGTAGCGCTCCTCGACCGGCTTGGCCTCGAGCGGAGCCAGGTCCTCCCCGAGCTCGTACACCAGCGGCTCGCCGGTCGGGATGTTGAGGCTGACGATGGCGTCGTCGGCGATCCCCTCGAGGTGCTTCACGAGAGCACGCAGGCTGTTGCCGTGGGCGCCGAGCAGGACCGTGCGCCCGGCACGGAGGTCGGGCACGATCCCCTCGTCCCAGTAGGGGAGGAGCCGGGCGACGACGTCCTTGAGGCACTCGGCCAGCGGGAGCTGGTCGCGAGGCACCTGCGCGTAGCGCTCGTCGTCGTTGGGGTTGAACTCGTTCTCAGGCGTGATGGGAGGCGGTGGCACGTCGTAGCTGCGGCGCCAGGCGTTGAGCTGCGCCTCGCCGTAGCGCTCCTTGGTCTCTGCCTTGTTCCGCCCTGTCAGGTCGCCGTAGTGGCGCTCGTTGAGGCGCCAGTCCCGCCGCACGGGGATCCACGAGCGGCGCATCTCGTGCAGGGCCAGCTCGACGGTGCGGATGGCGCGGGTCTGCAAGGAGGTGTGGACGACGTCGGGGCGGACGTCGTGCTCCTGCATCAGCCGGCCCGCCTCGACCGCCTGGGCCGCGCCCCGCTCGGTCAGGTCGGCGTCCCACCAGCCGGTGAAGAGGTTGAGCTTGTTCCACTCGCTCTCGCCGTGGCGGAGCAGCACGAGACGGTGCGTTGCCATGGCGTCGACGTTAGGGCGTGGGGCCGAGGGCTCAGGAGGCCAGGCGCAGGATCGCGGCTCCGAGCTCGTCGATGCGGTCCTTCGCCAGCACCGTGCGGACGCCGAGAGCGCTGGCAGCCTCGGTGGTGTCGTCGTCAGCGAAGGCCGTGAAGAGGATGATCAGCTGCTCGGGATGGTCGTGCAGCACCCGCTCGGCCACCTCCAGACCGCTGAGGACAGGCATGCGCTGGTCGAGCACCAGCACGTCGGGGCCGATCTCCGCGTAGCGCTCGAGCGCCTCGGCGCCGTCGCCCGCCTCGCCGGCGATGTCTATGTCGGCCTCGAGGTCGAGCATCGTGCGCAGGAGCAGGCGCAGGTCGGGCTCGTCGTCGACGATGAGCACCCGGACGGGCAGCCCTGAGGGGTTGGCCACCAGAACCGGGCTAGGCCGCAGTCAGCTCGCGGACGAGCCCTGGGAGCATCTCGAGGTCGTGCTTGGACACGCAGCGAGCGATCCCGATCTGAGCGGCCGCAGCGCGGACGTCGTCGTCGAGGAACGCGCTGTAGAGGACGATGATCTGGCTCGGCCGCTCCGCGAGGATCGCCCTGGCCACGTCGAGGCCGCTGAGGCCTGGCATCCGGTTGTCGAGGATCACCACGTCTGGCACCGGCGGCCCATCGAGGTCCCGCCACACGCGGATGGCCTCGTGGCCGTCGGCCGCCTCGCCGACGATGGACAGGCCGTCGTTGGCCATCTCGATGACGACGCGAACGAGCATCCGCATGTCGAGCTCGTCGTCAACGATCAGCATGGTCGCCATCGGTCCACCTCCTGGGGCTCCAGACCATACGCTGCCTGGCTGGGTCGGCATCGACGAGACCGCGGCTGCGGACCCGGGGGCGTGCATGGCGAAGTCGAGCGACAAGAGCCCCGGCGACGGGAGCGCAGCC
>DATCYI010000532.1:0-4091 GCA_036570385.1 Acidimicrobiales bacterium
GGTGGTCGACGCCTACCGCACAGTGCCCGCCCCGCTCACAGCGGAGGAGCGGACCGCGGCGGCCGGTGCCGACATCGCGACGTTCACGTCGTCGTCCACGGTCGAGCGCTTCCTGGAGCTGCTCGGTCCGGAAGCGGTGCCGCCGGCGGTCGCCTGCATCGGCCCGATCACCGCCGACACCGCCCGCGCCAACGGCCTCACGGTCGACGTCGAGGCCAGCGAGCACACCATCTCCGGCCTCGTCGCCGCCCTCACCAACTGGGCCCGAGCCCACCCCGACCCGAGGCAATAGGTTCCGAACGCGCGAACCTGAGGCAATAGGTTCCGCATGTGGAACCCATCGCCTCGAGTCCTTCGAAGTGGAACCCATTGCCTCGGGGTAGTTGGGCGCTGAGTTGACGTTGCAGGCGGTCGTCTTCGACTTCGACGGGCTCATCATCGACAGCGAGTGGCTCATCTTCGAGACGGCCCGGACAGCGTTCGCGGAGCACGGCCACGAGCTGACCGTCGAGGCGTGGTCGACGAAGATCGGCACCAACAGCGCCAGCGACGACGGCTGGTGGGAGCGGCTGTGCCGGATCTCCGGCGTGAGCGGCTTCGATCAGGCCGACTACGAGACCGCCTACCTGGCCCAGCCGCGCGAGGGGCGGTTCGAGCTGCCGGCGCTGCCCGGTGTGACGGGGCTCCTCCACGAGCTGACCGGTGCCGGCATCCCGATCGGCGTCGCCTCGTCCTCGTCGTTCGACTGGGTCGACAAGCACCTCACCCGCCTCGAGCTGCGCGATCACTTCGGGGCCGTCGTCGGCTCGGACGTGGTCGGCGGCGTCGGCAAGCCCGCGCCCGACGTCTACCTGCGGGCCTGCGCCGACCTCGGCGTCGAACCGAGCTTCAGCGTGGCCATCGAGGACTCGGCGCACGGAGCGACCGCGGCCAAGGCCGCGGGGATGGCTGTGGTCGCGGTGCCCAGCCAGATCACCAGGTTCAACGACTTCAGCCACGCCGACCTGGTCGTCGCGTCGGTGGCCGACCTCGACCTCCAGCGCCTCGTCGAGCTCGCGGAACGAGCCGGGCCGACCCCGATAGCCTGACCACGATGGCCGCCTTCCCCCAGCGCCGGCTGCGGCGCTTGCGCAGGACCCCGGCCCTGCGCCGTCTGGTCGCCGAGACGCACCTCACCGTGAACGACCTCGTGGCGCCGCTGTTCGTGCGTGAGGGCATCGACGAGCCGCAGCCCATCGCCAGCCTCCCCGGCATCGTGCAGCACACCCGCGAGTCGCTCCGCAAGGAGGTCGCGGCGCTGGCCAGCCTCGGAGTGCCAGGGATCATCCTCTTCGGGGTGCCCGCCACGAAGGACCCGCAGGGGTCCGAGGCGAGGAACCCCGAGGGCATCGTGCAGCACGCCTTGCGCGACCTCCGCGCCGAGGTCGGCCACGAGATGGTGCTCATGGCCGACCTCTGCGTCGACGAGTACACGAGCCACGGCCACTGCGGGATCGTCAGCGAGCAGGGAGAGGTCGACAACGACGCCACCCTGCAGCTCTACGAGCGGGCCGCCGTCGCCCAGGCCGACGCCGGCGCCGACGTCACCGCACCCAGCGGGATGATGGACGGCCAGGTGTCAGCCATCCGTGCCGCCCTCGACGCAGCCGGCCACGAGTCGACAGCCATCCTCGGCTACAGCGCGAAGTACGCGTCGGCGCTCTATGGGCCCTTCCGCGACGCGGTCGACGTCACGATCGCCGATGGTGGCGACCGCAAGGGCTACCAGCAGGACCCAGCCAACGCCCGCGAGTCGCTCGAGGAGATCCGCGCCGACATCGCTGAAGGCGCCGACATGGTGATGGTCAAGCCGGCCCTGGCCTACCTCGACGTCATCGCCACAGCCCGAGTCGAAGTCGACCTGCCGCTCGCGGCGTACCACGTGTCGGGCGAGTACTCGATGATCAAGGCCGCAGCGGAGCGGGGCTGGATCGACGGTGACGCCGTGGCGCTGGAGCACCTCACCGCCATCAAGCGGGCCGGCGCCGACATCATCCTCACCTACCTCGCGCACGAGGTGGCGGAGGTGCTCGCGAGTCGATGACCTCCAACGAGGAGCTCTTCGCTCGTGCCCAGCGGGTGATCCCGGGGGGCGTGAACAGCCCGGTGCGGGCGTTCGGCAGCGTCGGCGGCACCCCCTACTTCGTGGCCCGCGCCGAGGGGCCCCACGTGTGGGATGCGGCCGGTCGCCGCTACATCGACCTGGTGCAGTCCTACGGCGCCATCATCGCCGGCCACGCCCACCCTGCGATCGTCGAAGCCGTCCAGCGCGCCGCCGTCGACGGCACCTCATACGGCGCTCCCACCGAGCGCGAGGTCCTCCTCGCCGAGGCCATCTGCGAGCGGGTGCCGTCGGTCGAGATGGTGCGTCTCGTGTCCTCCGGCACGGAGGCCACCATGTCGGCGGTGCGCGTGGCCCGCGGCCACACCGGTCGTGACGTGGTCGTGAAGTTCGCCGGCAACTACCACGGTCACGGCGACCTCCTCCTCGCCGAGGCCGGCAGCGGTCTCGCGGCCCTCGGCCTGCCCGGCTCGGCGGGCGTCACCGCGGCCGCGGTGCAAGACACGGTCGTCGCGCCCTACAACGTGGTGCCCGAGCTCGACGAGCGCACGGCGTGCGTGATCGTCGAGCCCATCGCCGCCAACATGGGCCTGGTCGTACCCGACGAGGCGTTCCTGAAGGGCCTGCGCGCCGAGTGCGATCGGGTGGGCGCGCTGCTCATCTTCGACGAGGTCATCACAGGCTTCCGGGTGGCCCGCGGCGGAGCCCAGGCCCGCAACGGGATCACCCCTGACCTCACCACCTTCGGCAAGGTCATCGGCGGCGGTCTGAACATCGGTGCCTACGGCGGTCGCGCCGACGTGATGCAGCAGGTCGCGCCCCTCGGCCCGGTGTACCAAGCCGGGACCCTCTCGGGGAACCCGCTCGCCACCGCAGCGGGGCTCGCCGCCCTCGAGCTGCTCGACGACGCCGTCTACCAGCGCCTGGAGGCCACGGCCGCGAGGCTGGCCGGCCACCTGCGCAGCGCGCTGGGCGACGCCGGCATCCCTGCCGTCGTCACCCAGGAGGCGTCGCTGGTCGGACTGCACCTCGGGGCCGAGCGCCCGGTCGACTACGCGACAGCGCAGACCACCAGCACCCGCACCTACGGACTGCTGTTCCACGCGCTGCTGAGCGCGGGCGTCGCTCTGGCGCCTGGGGCGTACGAGGTCATGTTCCCGGGCCTCACCCACACCGACGACGTGATCGACGAGGTCGGCGCCGTCGTGCGCCAGGCCGCCGTCGAGCTGATCGAGCTCCGGCTCGCGTGAGCATGGGCGTGGGTAGTCCTCTCCGGTGACCCTCGCTCCTGACGTCCTCGCCCACCTCGGCCCGCTGGCCGATGCCGCTGATGCGGTCGCTGCCGACCTCGTTCGGCGTGACGCCCTGCGCCGCACCTTCGAAGCCGACCACACCTTGTGGGCCGACGATCCCACCGAGATCGCCGACCGGCTCGGCTGGATCCCGGTCGTGCAGGAGGTGCTCGACGACCTCGACGACCTCACCGCCCGCTGCGAGGAGCTCGCTGGCGACGCCGACCACGTCCTGGTGATGGGCATGGGCGGATCGAGCCTGTTCCCCGAGGTGCTGTCCCGCACCTTCGGGGCCACCGGCCGCCGGGCCCTGCACGTCCTCGACACCACCGACCCTGGGGCCATCGCCCGCATCGCCGCGGCGTGCCCGCCCGAGCGCACCGTTCACCTCGCGTCGTCGAAGTCCGGGTCCACCATCGAGACCCGCAGCCACCTCGAGTGGGCCTGGGCCCGCGCCGGAGGCGACGCGCCCTTCGCGGTCGTCACCGACGGCGGATCCGAGCTCGGTGGGCTGGCCCGGGACCGCGGCTTCCTCGAGGTGTTCGAGAACCGCAGCGACATCGGCGGTCGCTACTCCGCGCTGTCGCTCTTCGGGATCGTGCCCGCTCTGCTCATGGGCATCGACGCGGGTGCCCTGCTGCGCGGGGGCCTCGCCGGGCTCACCGCCAACGGCCCCGAGGCGGAGACGCAGGTCAACG
>DATCYI010000533.1:0-4938 GCA_036570385.1 Acidimicrobiales bacterium
AGTGGTGGTGGCGCTGGAGGAGCGACAGCAGCTTCAGGGTTCGTTCGCCGGTGCTGGCCATGTGGATCACATTCTCGCGCATTGCGGACAGAACCTGACCGGAAGGGTTCGTACCGTCATCTCATCGCCCGATGAACACGACGAAGGGAAGCCAGCGATGACGACTTCGACCACCACCCGCAACCTCTCGATCGAGCACGAGGAGCTGCTCGCCACGCTCGCCAAGCACCGCGGGTTCCTGCGCCACACCGTCGCCGGCATCACCGACGACCAGGCCCGCCAGCGCCCCACCGCCAGCGAGCTGTGCCTGGGCGGCCTGGTGAAGCACGTGGCCGCGATGGAGGCGGGCTGGATCCGCTTCGTGGTCGAGGGCACGTCGGCCATGGCGTTCGAGATGACCCCGGAGTCGTTCGAGGAGCGCGCCGCCGAGTTCGAGCTGCTGCCCGACGAGACCCTCGAGGGCGTGCTGGCCCACTACGACGACGTCGCCGCCCGCACCGTCGCGGTGATCGCCGCCGAGCCCGACCTGAGCGCTTCGCACCCGCTGCCGGACGCACCCTGGTTCGAGCCGGGCGCCAGCTGGTCGCACCGTCGGGTGCTGCTCCACCTCATCGCCGAGACCGCCCAGCACGCGGGCCACGCCGACGTGATCCGGGAGACCATCGACGGCCAGAAGACCATGGGCTGACGCCCCGACCCCGTGCCAGCCATCGTGCCCTGCGCGGCGCGGGCATGATGGCTGGGACTTCGGGGAGGATCCAAGTGGGGAACTACGGCGACTGGCAGCTCGGCATCTACCTGGGAGGGCTCGACGGCGACAAGCCTTCGCTGCCGATGTCCTTCGCCGAGCTGGAGCGGCGAGCCGAGGCGGCGATGTCGCCGGAGATCTGGTCGTACGTGGCCGGCGGCGCCGGCAACGAGCACACCCAGGACGCCAACGTCACCGCCTTCGAGCGCTGGGGGCTGATGCCTCGCATGCTGCGCGGCGCCGCCCAGCGAGACGTGTCGGTCGAGCTGTTCGGCACCCGCTTCCCGACCCCGCTCATGCTGGCGCCCGTCGGGGTCATCGGGATCTGCGATCCGGACGGCCACGGCGACCTCCTCACCGCTCGAGCTGCAGCCACCACTGGCGTCCCGATGGTGGCGTCGACCCTCATGCAGGATCCGCTGGAGGACGTGGCCGCCGCCCTCGGCGACACGCCCGGCTGGTTCCAGCTCTACCCGCCGAAGGACCGCGACCTCACGGAGAGCTTCGTGCGCCGAGCCGAGGCGGCCGGGTGGTCGGCCATCGTGGTCACGCTCGACACCCTCACGCTCGGCTGGCGCCCCCGCGACCTCTCGATCGCCAGCTTTCCGCAGCTGAGCGGCCTGTGCCTCGCCAACTACTTCAGCGACCCGGTGTTCCGGTCGAAGCTCGAGCGGTCGCCCGAGGACGACATCCGGGCGGCCACGGGCCTGTGGGCGTCGATCTTCGGCAACCCGGGCATGACCTGGGACGACCTCGCCTGGCTCCGGTCGATCACAGACCTGCCGATGCTCCTCAAGGGCATCTGCGACCCAGACGACGTGCGCCGCGCCCGCGACCAGGGGATCGACGGCATCTACTGCTCGAACCACGGCGGTCGTCAGGCCAACGGCGGGCTGCCGGCGCTGCAGTGCCTCCCCGACGTCGTCGACGCGGCCGGCGACATGCCGGTGGTCTTCGACTCCGGAATCCGCGGCGGTGCCGACATCGCCAAGGCGCTCGCCATCGGCGCCAGCGCGGTCGGCATCGGTCGGCCCTACGCCTACGGCCTCGCGGTCGGCGGCCAGGAGGGCATTGAGCACGTGCTGCGCTGCCTCCTCGCCGAGCTCGACCTGACGATGGCCGTCGACGGCTACGGCAGCATCGCCGACCTCACCCCCACCACCCTGCGCCGCGTCCCCTGACGCCACCGGCACCGCCGCCGGTCGCGCGTCAGGCGGTCTCGCTGGGGAGGGTCGCGGGCATCCGGCGGGCGGCTGCGATGCCGATGACCGCAACGGCCAGGGTGGCGGCGAAGGCCAGCTCCAACGCTGAGCGGGTGGGCCAGTCGCGGGTGTCGCCGAGGGCTACGAAGGCACCGCCGAGGCCGGTGCCGAGGGCCACGCCCAAGACGTCGGTGAGCTGCAGCGACGACGAGGCCCGACCCTCGCGACCGACCTCAGCCAGCGCGAGGACGGTCACCGAGATCGGCGAGTAGGACAGGCCCATCCCGAGCCCGGCGATCGCCCACACGCCGACCGCGGCGGCGACGGGCAGCGGGCCGAGGGCGCCGAACATGCCGACGATCCCGACGGCCACGCAGGTGAAGCCGATCGTGACCAGTCGGCGGGGCCCCACGCGGTGCACGAAGCGCTCCTGCGTCCACGCCCCGATCGTCCACAGGATCGTCGCGGCGGTCAGGGCCAGCCCGGCGACCCACGTCTCACGTCCGCGGACGTCCTGGAACGTGAGCGACACGTAGGCGTCCGCCCCGAAGAAGGCGAAGGTGAGGATGCCCCGCAGGAGGATGGCCGCGGGCATTCCCGGGGCCAGTCGGATCGTCCCGGCGGGGACCAGGCGCAGGAACGACACAACCGCGACCGGCACCCCGACTGCTACGAGGACCACCGCGACCGGCATCGCCGCGCCGGAGATGGCGGCGAGCACGGCGGCCACAGCAGCGGTCAGCAGGACGGAGTGCCGTCGTCGGGCACCGGCGTCGGCGGCGGCCTGAGCGCCCTCGGGTGCGGTGCGGGACAGGACCGGGATGGTGATGGCGCCGGCCAGCACCACGAACGGCAACAGCGCCAGGAACACGTAGTGCCATGACAGCGCGTGCTCGATGGCGCTGGCCGCGGCCGGGCCGATCAGGCCCGGGACGACCCAGGCCGACGAGAACACCGCGAACACCCGTGGCCGCAGCGAAGGTGGGTAGCGCCGGCCGACCGACGCGTATGCGATGGCCGGGATGGCGCCGGCGCCGATCCCCTGCGCCACGCGGGCCGCGACCAGCACCCCCATCGACGGCGCCAGCCCGCCGGCGAGGAGCCCGACGCTGAAGAGGGCGAGCCCCACGGCGAAGGGGAAGGCCGTGCCGCGGGTGTCCGCGGCCTGGCCGGCGGTCACGATGCCGAGCAGGTTGCCGAGGAAGAAGCCGCTGAACACCCAGCCGTAGAGGCCGAGCCCGCCCAGGTCGTCGGAGACCACCGGCATCACCGTGGCGATGGCGAGCGACTCGAAGGCGACAAGCGTGATCGTGAGGGCCAGCCCGATGGTGAGGCGCCGCCGCTCCGGGGCCCACAAGCCGTCGCCCCCGGCGGACCGGGCTGACCGATCGATCGGCTCGACCGGGGTGACGCTCGGCTCCAGGCCGGTCGGGTCGATGCTCACGCCCGTATCGTGGCCGCCGCAGCAGCCGGCGGCGAACCGATCTGTGCCCGGGCGCGCAGACGGCGCCCCGGAGGGCGCCGTCTGTTGCGGGGAGGCCTTGGCTCAGCGGGGGGTGCCGACGAGGACCTGCTGGCCGGGTGGGGTGGTGGGGTCGCCGTCGATCTCGTCGGCGACTCGCACCATGAGGGCGTCAGCGGTGACGTCGACGCCGGTCACGACGCCTTCGACGTCATCGATGTGGTCAGCGATGCGGATCGCCGACACGGAGGTGCCGTCCGAGTGGACCACGAAGGTGTCGTGCACGCTCTCGCCGAACACGGTGGCCAGCACTCCGAGCGGGCCGAAGTCCACCTCGCCGATCCAGTCGGCCGAGCTGTCACCGTCCACCGCAGCGAGCAGGTCGAGCGTGGTCCAGGTGCCGTCGGGCTGGCCGACTCGCACGGTCGTGGACTCGGCGCCCGAGATCGCCACGGCCGGTCGTCCGGCGAGCTCGCCGGCCGCCTGGACCCACCCCGGGAAGGAGCCGGCCTCGGTCCAGGTCGTGCCGTCGGCGGAGTGAACGACGCTGGTCGTGGTGCCATCGGCGGCCGGCGACGTGTAGAGGTGGAACCCGGCATCGCTGACCGACACCTGCGCCGCACCGCCGGCCGGTGCGCCCGGCACCTCGACGGGGGCGAAGGAGGCGCCATCGGTCGAGGCGTAGACGTAGGTGCGTCCGTCGATCAGCTCACGCAGCTCGGGATCGAGGCCGAGCTCGTCCCAGGAGTACGTGGCCTTGACCTTCGGCTCGCCCGCTTCGCGCATGGCGACGACGGACTGCGGTTCCGAGTCGCCGCTGGCGACCCCGCGGGCCGCTTCGGCGCACTCCACCTCGACGCACTCGTCGTGCTCGTAGAGCGTGACGCCTTCGGGGGTGAGCTCCCAGCCTCCGCTCGCGTCGATCTCAGGCACGAGGGCTTCGATGTCGGGACGAGCCGCGACCGAGACGGTCGCCACGAGGTGCTCCGCGTCGATTGCCGCGATGCTCGGCTGGCCGATCGAGATCTGGTTGGGGAACCGGCGCTCGAGGTCGGCCACGTCGGCGGGGAGCGCGAGGTTGCTCCACGTCGCCGCGCCATCGGTGCTGGCCGCCACGACGAGCTCCCGGGCGTCGCCGCCGGCCGGAGCGGTGCCGATGGCGTAGAGCGCGCCGTCGGAGGCGCCCAGAGCGGATGCCTGGAGGCCGTCGGGGAGGGCGACCTCGGACCACTCCGTGCCATCGTCCGAGCGGTAGAGGTGCGAGCCCGCCGGGTAGGCGCGGCCGTCGTCGGCCGGGCCGGGGGCGGTGGAGAGGCGGTAGACCGACGATCCCACGATCGCCGAGTCGCTGCTGTAGCCGAGTCCGCTGTTGGGGCTGACCACCGTCCAGTCGTAGGGGGTGGCGACGACCGGCGAGGCCACGTCGGACTCGACGGTGCTTCGGTCGTCGTCCGTGTCGATGACGGTGAAGGTGGTGGCGGCGAGGGCCACGACGCTGACCCCGGCGACCGCGGCGCGGCGGCGGT
>DATCYI010000534.1:0-1701 GCA_036570385.1 Acidimicrobiales bacterium
CGGCGCCCACCACGGCTGGTGGCCCGGCCGGGGCGGTCGGCTCAGCGCACGCCGGTACAGAGGCGCGAACGGGAGCCGCCACACGAGCGGCGCCAGCCGGTAGTCGATGGTCTCCGTGGCGGTCGCGCTCGTCGGGTCTTCCTCGACGCGTCGCTCGTAGCGGGCGAACGGTCCCGTCGCGGCCTCGAACACGCCAGGGGCGACCGACCGCTCGATGACGACGTCGGTGCGCGGAGCCCAGAGGTCGGCGCGACGGGCTTCGGCAAGGGGAACGGTCCGCTCGAGGATCGTCACGGGCTCTCTGGTGAGAGGCGGATCACTCTGGGTCGGTCGGCGTGGCCTCGGACCCCGCCTGCTCCCGGCCGACCTGGTCACGGGTGGCCCGGCGGTTGGCGATGGCGAGCAGCCCGGCGAACAGCGCGATCGGCAGCAGCACGAAGAGGATCTCGTCCCAGCCGCCCTGATGGGCGAGCACCGTGGCGATCATCGTGCTGCGAGAGCGAGCGGGCGGGTGCGCACGGCTCCAGGCTCCCAGGTCGGCGTCGCCATCTCCATTCGGCCTGTATCGCTCAACCCATCACCAACATCACCGCGGCGACGAACGACACGGCGCTCAGCGCGGCCAGGCACCAGGTCACCTGCACGGCCGCGGTACGGGCCCGGAGCCGCAGCGCGACGTCGTGGCCGATCACCACCGTGAGCACGTGGCCGGCGGCGAGCAGGCCGAGCTGCAGCCAGCGCACCCAGGTCTCCTCGACGATGCCGAAGTCGACCGTGTTGTCGATGGTGCCGAAGAGGTCCCAGCCCCGGCCGATCGGATCGGAGAGCAGCACGATCAGGTTCTGGCCCTCGGCCATCAGCAAGGTGATGTCGTGGGCGATGAACCACGCCGCCGCGAGCGGCACCAGCGCCAGGCCGAGCGGTCGCAGCAGGGGCGGTTCACCAGCGGCGCCCAGGAGGCCGGCCACCTTCACGGCGCCGATGTAGGCGGCGGCGACGATGGCGACGAGCCACAGCAGCCCGATCGAAGCGAAAGACGTCGCGCCCCAGCCCGCAGACGTGCCCACCACGTCGGCCCAGAACGTGGTGGACGTGACCGCGTCGAACGCGGTCGTCCCGATCCACACGACCATGAGCGGCGCGACGCCCGGCACCACACGGGAGGTAGAGCGCCACGAGAGGTTGGCCACGGCCGCCGACAGGCCGGCGAAGCCCTCGCGCCGCGCCAGCCAGCCACGGCCCCACATGAGGGCGGCGACCACGACAACGACCGCGTAGGCGGTGAGGTAGACGGCGAGCGCTCGGGGCGATCCAGGCGTGTGGTAGGCGAGGAAGAACCAGGCGAAGGACGCGAGCAGGGCGGCGCCCATCCACGGCGGAGGCTCGGCGCTGGCCCGGAGGCGCCGCCCAACGAAGCGCTCCGCCAGCGCGGCCGGGATCTGGAACGGGTTGATCGCCGACATCACGTCACCGGCCACGAGGCACAGGATCGGCAGGCCGATCCACCAACCCACGAGCACGGCTAGCGGCGCCACGTTGGCGGCGGCCGAGTCGGGCCCGATGATCGCCGCGGCGATCACCGCCACGTAGGCGATCGTGCCGATCACGTTGCCGGCGCCGATGGCCGGGGGAGCGCTGGCCGCGTCGACCGGAGCGGCCGCCTCCTCGGCGTGGTCGCTGGCGCCGATCTTGCGGGGGCGA
>DATCYI010000535.1:0-7913 GCA_036570385.1 Acidimicrobiales bacterium
CGCGAGTCCGGGCGGCGTCGACGATCGCGCGGGCCAACGGGTGCTGGGACGCACTCTCGGCGGCGGCAGCGAGCGCAAGGAGGTCGTCGACCGAGCCACCAGTTGCCGGCGCGACGTCGCGCACGGCGGGTCGGCCCTCGGTGAGGGTCCCGGTCTTGTCGAGCACGACCTTGCGGATCTCTCCGAAGGTCTGGAAGGCCTCGCCGGTGCGCATGATCACGCCCAGGTCGGCGGCTTCGCCGGCTCCTCGCACGATGGCGAGCGGTGCGGCGATCCCTACGGCGCACGGGTAGCCCATGACGAGCACGGAGATGCCGGCGAAGACGGCCCGGCGGACGTCGGGCTCTCCGTCGAGCAGCGCGGAGGCGGCGAGCCAGGCGACAAGGGCGCCGGCCGCGACCAGCAGGACCGTCGGCGTGTAGACGCGCAAGACGCGGTCGACGAGGTGGAGGATGCCGGGCTTGAGCGCTCGGGCGTCCTCGACGTGGCGGACGACCTGTGACAAGAAGCTGTCCGCACCGACGCGGGTGACCCGCACGACCAAGGTGCCGTCACCGTTGATCGACCCGCCGATCACCTCATCGCCGACCGAACGTTCGACAGGAACGGGCTCGCCGGTAACGAGGGCGAGGTCGACGGCGGAGTGGCCGGACTCCACCTCTCCATCGATGGGGATCCGCTCGCCCGGTCGGATTCGGACGAGGGCCCCGGCCTGGACTTCTGCGATCGGGACGTCGCGCTCGCGACCGTCGTGGACGACACGGGCCGTGTCGGGCTGCAGGTCGAGGAGCTTCTTGACCGCCTGGCTCGAGCGGGTCTTGACCAGGAGAGACAGCCACTCCGAGAAGATGTGGTAGTTCGCGACCAGCACGCTCACCGCGAAGAACGGTGCCGTCGGGTAGTCGTCGAGTACGCCGGTGAGGCCGATGATGCCGCCGCCAATGCCGGCGAAGGCGCCGACCTCCAACAGGACGTGCTGGTTGAGGATCCCTCGCCGACCTGACTGGTACGCCATGCGCAGGATGTGGGGTGCCACGCCGAACACGACCGCGAGCGCCAGAGCACCGGTAATCCAGCCCGCCGCGGTCTCACCGATGGCCCCCGTAGCGCGGCCGGCGATCGCCAGGGCGGCAGGGGCGACGAGCGCGAACGCTCCGCCAAGCGCGCTGCCTCGGCCCGCGGGGCGCAGGATCGCGTAGGCGACCGGGACCATGAGCACCACGACCGAGGCAGGCACGAGCACCGACCACACACCCGTCACGTTCGCGATGAGGGCGATGGCAGCCAGGCTGGCGGCGACTGCCACGAGGAGGCGCTGGCCCTCGCGAACGAGGTCGGCCTCCTCTTCCTCGAAGGGCCGCAGCTTGCGCGGGTCGTAGAGGTCGTAGCCGATGTCGCGCAGGATGGTCAGGATGTCGGCCGGCGCGATGACCCTCGGGTCGTAGTCCACCAGCGCCTGCTCATGGGTGAGGCTCACCGCCACCTTGTCCACGCCAGCCTCGCGACCCAGCGCCTTCTCGATCGTGCCGGTGCACAACGAGCAGTGAAGCCCAGCAATGCGCGCACGGATGCGGGCGCGGCCCTCGAGGTGGCTCGGCTCCTCCGCCCAGAGCTGCTCCGTGTCGGGCGCAACGGTACTCATCGCTCGTCCGCGTTTGAGCGTTCGTAGCCCGCGTCCGCCAGGCGGCTGGTGATCGTCTCGGCCGTTACCAAGGTCGGGTCGTAGTCGAGGCGGATCGAGCCGTTCTGGTGGTCAGCCTGGACGTTCTGCACGCCGTCGAGCCGGCCCAGCACGGTGGAGATGCGCTGCTCGCACCCGGCGCAGCTCATACCGGTCACGATCAGGGAAAGGGGTGTCATGCCATGCTCCTTAGGGCGGGGGTCGGGGTGCTTCTCTGCACCGTAGACCTTCCATCCGGATGGAAGGTCAAGGCTATAGTGCGACCTCTTGGCTCCCACCGACTCGCTCGGGCGCCAGACGGCTACCCTCCACCTGGAAGGAATGTTTGACGGGAGGCGCGGATGCGAATCGGAGAGCTGGCGGCACGGCTGGCGATCAACACAAAGACCATCCGCTACTACGAGGGCATCGGCCTCCTTCCCCCGCCCGACCGCACGGCCTCCGGGTACCGCGCCTACGACGAGGACGACGTCGAGCGACTCACCTTCATCAAGACCGCGCAACGGCTTGGCATCACCCTCGACGAGATCCGCGAGATCCTCGCCTTCCGCGAGCGCGGCGAGCGACCGTGCGAGTATGTCCGGGACGTGCTGCGCCGCGAAGTCGCCGAGATCGATCAGCGACTCGCCGAGCTGACCACGCTCAGAGACGAACTCGTCGGGCTCGAGCAGATGGCGGACCAGTTACCAAGATCCCGTCCGGGCACCTGTGGACTGATCGATCACGTCCGCCAGCGGCAGGGCACTCCGCCGACGTAGAAGGTTGCGCGCCGGGGGGCGTCGATACCGAGGCCGCTGCCGCGGGTGGACCTGCACGTCGGCGTCCGACGAGCAGGTTCCGAGTCTGTTCAACGCCCGAACGGCTCCCGCCGCCCAACCAGCAACCGCGCCACGATCGCATTCGCCGGCCAAGACATCCGAGACGTGTGGTGCGCCGGTCATCGGTTCGCCGGATCGGTAGCCGCTCTCAGGAGGAGATCGGCGAAGGTCGACGCTGCTTCGGCCTGCATGCCGGGGAGCACGTGCTGGTAGACGCTCATGGTGAAGGCGACGTTGGCGTGGCCGAGGCGTTCGCTGACGACCTTCACTGGGATGCCCGCCTTGAGGAGCAGCGTCGCGTGGGTGTGTCGGAGGTCGTGCAGCGAGATTGTGGGGACGTCGAGCTTGGCGACCTTGCGATCGAGGATCTGGCTGAACGAGTGCGGATGGATCCACGACCCATCCGGCTTGCCAAACACCAAGGACTCCCCGGTCGGCTCGATCCCACCCATCTCCTCGGCCCTTTCCATGCGCCACGCCTTCAACACGTCGACGGTGCCCGGGTCGAGGTCGATTGTGCGCCGCCCGTGCCCCGTCTTCACATCGGAAACCTGCACCTCGTAGGCGATCGACACCAAGGCCTGGCGGACCGACAGCCGGCGGGCGTCGAGATCGAGGTCGCACCAACGCAGACCGAGCACTTCGCCGCGCCGCATGCCTGTGTGGGCCGACAGGTGGAACGCGGGGTGCAGACGGTGGGCTCGGATCGCGTCGAGGAACACGCGTAGCTGCGCCGCGTCCCAGGCCTTGATCTCACCCTGGGGGCGGCTCTTCTGCGACGGAGCATCGGCCAGAGCAACCACGTTCCGCACCACCAGCCCTTTGCGCTGCGCGTCGGCCATGGCCTTGTTCAGCATGAGGTGGATGTTGCGAACTGTCTTCGGTGCGAGCGGTGTGCCCTCGCGCCGCTTGTTCTTCCTGCCCTCCGTGAGGAGCCTGGCATAGAACAGGTCGACGTCCTCGGCGGTGAGCTTGTCGAGCGACCGCCGTCCGAGCGCCGGCAGCACGTGCAGGTCAATGTTGCGCCGGTAGGAGTCGTAGGTGCTGGCGCGCACCTTCGACTTCTGGATCGGCAGCCACCGCTGGGTGAGGTACTGACCGACGGTGAGCTTTTCGGTCGGTGCCGGCTCGCCGTCGTACTTGCGGCGGATCAGGTCCGACAGGACCCGTTCGGCGTCGCTGCGACGCGTTCCCGCGGGTACCCATCGGCGGCGCTTCTTGCCGGTCCCCGGGTCGATGCCGTCGTAGACGACGGCGTACCAACGGTTGCCCTTCTTCTGAATACCTCCGCGCATGAGCGTTCCCTTCCGAGTTGATCCGAAAGAGACGCCACGCAGCATCGAGGGCCATTCCCAGGACGTCCGACGGGGTCCGGCGCTGCGGTTGCCAACGGTACCGAGGCAGAACCCGAACGTCGAGACCCGGGACTGATCCCCTCCCGTGAGCGGGCTCACCACAGGCCCGAGACCGTCGAACGCGACCGGGAGGCCCTCCCAGCGCATGGCGTCCCGGACCGGTCCGTCCCAACGCGTCCCAACCCGGAGTGTAGAAATCGGTGTAGAAGAAACGCCCCGAGACGCCAGAGAGGCCCTCCCGGATCGCTCCGAAAAGGGCCTCTGACCTGGTGATTCGTTGGTGGCGGGGGCAGGATTTGAACCTGCGACCTTCGGGTTATGAGCCCGACGAGCTACCTGACTGCTCCACCCCGCGGCGACTTGTGGTGGACGGGTGACTGTACCGGCCGTCCACCCGAGCAGCAACCTGGCGCCAGCGGCTCCCCACGACAGCTGACTCGTCCTGGGAGGCGATGGGTCCACGCTGGGCGCCGGGGGCAGCAGTACCGTCGGTGCCATGTGGCCCTTCCGTCGACGTGACCGGCTCGGCGCCGAGCCCGCTGCGACGACCGAACCGCAGCCTGCGCCCGCCAGCCTGCCGGCCCTGCGCTCCGAGCGGGTGCTCGTGGCGCTGGCCGTCCACGCCCAGCAGATCGACGATCGCCTGGCTCGGCTCGAGCACCGCCTCGACGACCGCGAGCACGCCGATCGCCTGATCGCGGTCCCCACCCAGGACGATCTCCTCGAGGTACAGCTCCACTCGGCGCGGGTGTCGGCCGAGCTCAGCCGGGTCGCGGTCGAGCTGCAGGCCCGCATCGACGACCTGGCGGTTCAGATGCCATCCGTCGTGGCCGAGGACCGTCGCCTCCAGCGAGCCCGCACCCTGGCCGAGTCGATCCTCGATCTCTCGGACGACTGGGACACCAGCCCCCTGGATCTCCGTGACGAGCCCGGCGACTGGGCCGCCACCGCCTGATCGGCGAACCTGCGGCCATTCCTCGCGGTTCACCGAAGGTTTGGGCCGCAGGTTCAATCAGGTCACGCGAACCTGCGGCCATTCCTCGCGGTTTACCGACGGTTTGGGCCGCAGGTTCGATCAGGTCAGGCCTCGGGGGACTCGGGCTCTGTTGTCGAGGTGGTGGTCGTCGTCGCGGGGGCGGCGCCGGCGTCCTCGAGGAGCTTCTCAGCCTCGGCGATGCGGTCACGGGCCTCACCGGCGAGGCGGTCGTACTCGGCGAAGTCGGGCAGCGCCTCGTCGGCCTGGGCGAAGAGCTCGTTGGCCTCGACGAGCAGAGCCGACACCTGGTCGGTCAGCGAGCCGACCGGCTCCTCGTCCTCGCCACCTGAGGGCTCGCCCTCGCCCTCGCCTTCGCCGGCGTCACCGGTGTCGGGGGCGTCCTCCTCGAGCGTCTCAGGCGCCTCGCCGAAGATCACCTCGAGGCCCTCCTGGAGCGTCTCGCGGATCACGACCTGGCCCTCGAAGTAGACGATCACGCGCTCGAGGCCGGGCACCGGCGCCTGCTGCGAGGTGACGTAGAACGGTCGCACGTAGATGAGGCCACCGTCGATCGGGATGGCGGTGAGGCTGCCGTAGTCGACCTGCGAGCCCTGGGAGCGGCTGCCCAGCAGGGTCTCGAGCTCGGAGACGTCGGGGTCGCGCTGGATGTCACCCTGCACCAGCGCCGGGCCGCGGGGGAAGTCCCCCGGGGGCATCTCGTAGACCTGCAGCTTGCCGTAGTCCTCGCCGTCGCTCTTGCCCACCATGAACGCGGTGAGCAGCTGGCTGCGGTCGTCGTCCGAGAACGGCACGAACGGCCGCATCAGCAGGAACTCCAGCTCCTCCGCGTCGGGCAGGCGGGTGAACAGGTAGTACGGGTCGATCCGGGCCTCGCGGGACGAGACGACGTTGCCGGCGGAATCAGTCGTCTGGGTGCCCTCCGCAGCGCCGGCGGTGCCGGGATCGCGGGCGACGTCCCAGCGGTCGTTGCCGCTGTAGAACTCCTCGGGATCGTCGATGTGGTAGCTGGCCCACATGTTCGTCTGCACCCGGAAGAGGTCCTCCGGGTAGCGCAGGTGGTCCTGCAGGGCCTCTGGCATGTCGGCGAAGTCGCTGAAGAGGTCGGGGAAGGCGCTGCGGTAGGCGTCGATGATCGGGTCGTCGACCGGCATCACGTAGAAGTCGACGGTCCCGTCGTAGGCGTCGACCACCGCCTTCACCGAGTTCCGCACGTAGTTGAACGAGTGGTCGAGCCCGCTGCCGCTGGTGAGCTGGGAGTTGTCGGCCCGCTCGCCGTAGGGGTAGCGGTCGGTGGTGGTGTAGGCGTCGACGATCCACTGCACCCGACCGTCGGCGATCACCGGGTAGGGGTCGGCGTCGAAGTGCAGGAACGGCGCCAGCGCCTCCACCCGCTCACGGATGTCGCGCATGTAGAGGATCTTCGAGTCACCGGTGATCTGGTTCGAGATGAGCGGGTTGCCGTCGGCGAAGCGCAGCGCGAACGCGGCCCGCTTGAAGATGTTGTCGAGCCGCACGCCATCGGCGCCGTCGTACTCCGTGTACTGGGTCGACTCGTCGTCCTGGTAGTGCAGCTCGCGCTGGCGAGAGCTCACGACCTTGTAGCCCGACTGGTTCTCGCCGAAGTAGATCGCCGGCTGGTCGAGCTCCAGCTCCGGGTACTGCGTGGAGTACGGCAGGTCGCGGGCCACGAACTTCGGCTCGCCGCTCGGCTCCTTGGCGTTGGCCGGCGCCACGATCGTGCCGTAGCCGTGGGTGTATGTGAGGTGCTTGGCCGCCCAGGAGTCGGACGAGATGCCGGAGGTGTTGAGGTCGCGCACCGACAGCACCACCTGGGTCGGCACGCCGTCGAGCTCGTAGCGGTCGATGTCGACGTCGTTGACGGTGTAGTAGCTGCGCACCCGCTGCAGCTGCGGGAAGGTCTGCCCGAGGATCTCCTCCGAGGGATCCCAGATGCGGATGTTGCGCACCGACTCCGCGTTGGCGGTGAGGTCGACCTCCTCCTCATCGGTGTTGAGGTCGAAGCGCGTGACCTCGATCGACTCCGTGTCGAGCCCGATCGCATCGCGGGTCGCCTCGATGTTGCGGGCGATGTACGGCCGCTCCCGCTCCGGTTCGTTGGGGGTCACCTGGAAGCGCTGGACGAACTGCGGGTAGATCGCCCCGGCCACCACCGCGATGAGCGCCCAGAGGCCCACGCCGAGGATCGGGAGGGTCCAGCCCCGCCGCCAGATGTTCACGATGAACAGCAAGAAGCTGGCGATCGAGATGAGCAGCAGGAGGTTGATCGCCGGCAGCTGCGCCTTGATGTCGGTGTAGCCCGCGCCGTCGACGTAGCCGCGGGACGAGACGGTGAGGTCGTAGCGCTGGAGCCAGTAGCCCGCGGCCTTCACGAGGGCCAGCAGGCCGAGCAGGACGGAGAGGTGGGCCTTCACCTGCGGCGTCACCCGCTGGCGCGGTGAGCTCACCCGGATCCCGCCGTTGAGGTAGTGGGCCACCGCGGTGACGATCAGCACGATCAGCAGCGCCGCGAAGAACCAGCTCGTGAGGAACGTCAGGAACGGCAGCTTGAAGACGTAGAACCCGATGTCGGTGCCGAACTGCGGGTCGTTGACGCCGAAGCTTCCGCCGTTGGTGAAGAGCAGCCACGAGTTCCACTCGCCCGACACGCCCGCTCCGGCGATCAGCGCCAGCAGGGCCGACACGCCGGCGCGGACCCAGCCGGTGCGCCCGCCGATGACCTCGTGGTAGCGCTCGATCAGCTCCTCCTCCGGCCCCGTCGGGCGGAACGGAGGGGCCAGGCGGTCGGCGATCACGAGGTTCGCCCACATGATCAGGAAGAAGGTTCCGGTGAAGATCACCGCGAGGGCGATCTTGGCACCGAGCACTCCCCGCCAGACGCTGGCCCGGTCGAGCGAGTCGAACCAGAGGTAGTCGGTGTAGAAGCCGGCGATCCCCCGCAGCGACATCACGAGGAACAGCAAGACGACGGCGCCGATGACCAGCCAAGCGCGGCCGCGTCCCGGCTTGCGGGGAGGGCGGCGGGGCATGTCGCTCGGAGCTCG
>DATCYI010000536.1:0-7897 GCA_036570385.1 Acidimicrobiales bacterium
CCCTCAAGGGCGAGAAGCGCGACGACGGGCGGGTCCTCGACCTCAACGTCCGCTGGGCGCCGGCGCTGCTCGACAGCACCGAGGTCGACGCGCTCAGCGCCGCCATGCCCGGACCCATCACGGCGCTCGCTCGCGCCGACGCTCGCAGCGTCACCCTCGACGTGCTCGGCGCCGTCGTCGACGCGATCGTCACGGAGGCGGCTGAGCGCGTCGAGGTCAAGGCACCACCCCCCACCACCCGCACGCCCGCCACCGTCGCCGAGGCCTTCCTGACCCGGCTCGACGGCTCCGACTTCAGCGCTCCCGTCGCTGCTGCGGCCGAGGTGTCGAAGCGGCTCGACCGCTGGGCCAAGCCCGTCGCGGGCACGTCGCGGACGCGCCTCGTCGTGCAGCTCGACCCGCCCGACTCAGGCAACGCCTGGTTCCTCTCCGTGCTCGGCCCCGGCGCCGAGGGCGGCCTGCTCCCGATCGAGCAGGCGCTCACCGACAGCCGGGCCACCAAGCCGCTGGCCGACGAGCTGAACCGCCTCGAGCGGATCCTCGACGTGCTCAGCCGCGCCGGGGGGCTGCGGCGCGGCCAGGTCTACCTGAGCCAGGCCGAGGCCTGGGAGCTGATGACGTCGGGCGGAGCGATGCTCGAGGCGGCCGGGTTCGAGGTGCGGGTACCCGCGCTGTCCCGTCGCAAGATCAACCCCGGCCTGCGGCTGTTCACCGAGCCGGCGTCCGAGTCGGTCGTGGGTGCCAGGCAGCTGAGCGACGTCCGCTGGTCGGCCGTGTTCGACGACGTCGAGCTCACCGCCGCGGAGGTGGCGCGCCTCGCCTCGGAAGCCCGACCGCTGGTGAAGTCCCGCGGCAAGTGGGTCGAGCTCGACCGGGTCGACCTGAAGGAGGCCGCAGCTGCGCTGGCCGAGCGGGCCAGCACAACCAAGCTGAGCGGCGCCGAGATCCTGCGCCACAGCGTCGGGCTCGAGGGCTCGCCGCTCGCCGGCGGGCTCACGGTCGAGGGCAGCGGCTGGGCCGCCGACCTGCTGACCCGTGCCGCCACGGTGCCAGCCGAGCCGGTCACGAGCCCGGAGGGGTTCGAGGGCGAGCTCCGCAGCTACCAGGCCGAGGCCCTCGCGTGGCTCGGCTTCCTCGATGCCTCTGATCTCGGCGGCTGCCTCGCGCTCGACATGGGCCTCGGCAAGACGCCGACCATGCTCGCCCACCTCGCCGGAACCCGCGAGGGTGGCCCAGCCCTCGTCATAGCCCCGCCCGCCGTGGTCGGCAACTGGGCGGCGGAGGCGGCGCGCTTCACGCCCGACATGCGCGTCGTCGTGCACCACGGAGCGAGCCGGGCCACGGCCAAGCAGCTCGCGGCCACCATCGCCAAGGCCGACGTGGTCATCACCACCTACGGAACCGCCGTGCGCGACGTCGAGGCGCTGGCCGGCCACGAGTGGGACCGTCTCGTGCTCGACGAGGCGCAGGCCATCAAGAACCCCGCCAACGAGACCGCCCAGCAGCTGCGGCGCATCCCCGCCCGCACCCGCCTGGCGCTCACCGGCACGCCGATCGAGAACGGTCTCGGCGACCTCTGGGCGATCCTCGACTTCACGAACCCTGGCCTCGTGGGCGACCGGCCCACCTTCATCTCGCAGCTGTCCGGCGAGGGTGAGGCAGCGCTGCGAGCGCTGAACGGCCTGCTCGTGTTCCGCCGCACCAAGACCGAGCCTGAGGTGGCCGCCGAGCTGCCCGACCGCATCGACGAGCTCGACCACTGCACCATGACGCCCGAGCAGATCGGCCTCTACCAGGCGGTGCTCGACGGCCTCGTCGTCAACACCGCTGAGGGCGGCGACAGTCCGAAGCAGGGCGCGATCCTCGCGGCCATCACCGCCCTGAAGCAGATCTGCAACCACCCGGCCAACTACCAGGACGACGGTCGGCCCCTCGCCGGTCGCTCCGGCAAGCTCACGCGACTCGAGGAGATCGTCGAGTCGGTGTTCGCCTCCGGTGAGAAGGTCCTCGTCTTCACCCACTTCGCCGAGTGGGGCAAGCGCCTCGCCGCCCACCTCACCGAGACCACCGGCGTGCCGGTCGCCTGCTACCACGGCGGCCTGGCCCGCGGCGCCCGCGACCGCATCATCGAGGAGTTCCAGGCGCAAGAGGGCGCCGGCGCCCTCGTGCTCTCGCTCAAGGCCGGCGGCACGGGCCTGAACCTCACGGCCGCCAGCCACGTCGTCCTCTACGACCGGTGGTGGAACCCCGCGGTGGAGGACCAGGCCCGCGACCGAGCCTGGCGCATCGGCCAGACCCGCACGGTCGTGTCGCACCGGCTCGTTTGCCCCGGCACGGTCGACGAGCGGGTCGAGGAGGTCGTGGCCGGCAAGCGCCACATCGCCGACCTCGTGCTGCCCAAGTCCAGCTCGCTGGCCGACCTCGACGCCGAGCAGCTCCGCGTCGCCCTCGGCCTGCGAACCGATGCCCTGCTCACGGAGGACGCCACATGAGCTCGTCCCGCAAGCGCTCCGGCCGTCGCCGCGGTGGTCAGAAGCCCAAGCCGACCGATCTCTGGCGTCCGGTCCCGCAGCTGCCCGATCCCACGCCCATCCGTCCGGTGAGCGATCCCACCGCGCTCATCCGCTCGCTCGGCGACCCGCCCCTGCCGGGTCAGGCCGCCGTCGCCCAGCACTACCTGAGCGCCGTGCTCGAGCGCTCGGCGGTGCTGGCGAGTGCCCTAGCGGCCAGCGCGGGCCTGCTGGCCGACGAGGATCCCGCCGACACCTGAGCATCCACTCGGTCAGCCGAGGTGGGCCAGCACCTCGGCCCAGCCGCCGTCGGCGGCCGCTGGGATGATGTGGTCGGCGCGCTCGAGCGCGGCGGGGTGCGCCACCTGCGGCACCAGGCGCACGGCGGCGCTGTCGAGCAGCTCGATGTCGTTGGGTCCGTCGGCGAGAGCGAGCACGCGGGTGCTGTCGAGGCCTCGGTGCTCGCAGAACGCGAGCACACCGTCCCACTTCGACTGGCCCTTCGGCGCCACCGTGAACGACGAGTAGCCGCCGTAGTCGAGCGAGCGATCGAGGTGCGGCTCGGCCCGACCGTCGAGCGCCTCCTCGGCGGCGACGCCGTCGGCGTGGGGCACGCCGATCATGCTGAAGCCCAGCACCGCCTCCTCGGCGACGACCCGCTGCAGGTCGTCGACCGCGGCGGTGGCGCCGAGCTGCACGACGTGGTCGGGGTGGGTCGACGGCGTCGGGCTGAGGAACACGTCCCACCGAGGGTGGTCGACGTACACCACCGGGTCGAGGCCGACCGACTGGAACGCGGCGAGCACCGCGATCGCCTCATCGCGCGGGTAGGGCGCCCGGTGGAAGCGCTCGTCGGTCGCGAGGTCGACGCCCAGCGCGCCGTTCAGGACGACCGCCGGCGGAGCCACGCCTATGCGCGCGAGGGGCCCGCGGGTCGAGGCCAAGCGTCGGCCCGTGGCGACGAGCAACGGCACGCCGAGGTCCTCCAGCTTGCCGATCGCGGCGACCACCTCCGGATCGATGTGGTCGTCGTGGTGCCACAGCGTCCCGTCGAGGTCGGTTACGACGAGGCTGACCTGCGGGGAAGGCATCCCCCGATTCTCCCCGCCAGCGTCGAGCACGCTCCACTCCGTTGCTTCGCCGGGCCTGGTCAGAGGACGCCGGCGTCGACCCCGGCCACAAAGGTGGCGGCCTGCTCGCGAGCCGCGGCCAGGTGCGCGTCGGTCAGCGAGCCGCTGATCACGAGCGGGGGCAGGACCTCCTTCCAGCGCAGGCCGGTGAGGATGCGGGTGACGTCTCGCACCGCGCCGGTGCCGTCGTTGCCGCCCTTGGCGACGAGCAGGTAGGGCATGCCCGGGCGGCGGTTCGGGCGCTCCTCGAACCACGGGTAGATCCGCTCCAGGAAGTCCTTGACCAGGCCTGCCACCGCCCCGAAGTTCTCGGTGGTGATGATGACGGTGGCGGCCGCTGCCTCCACGTCGTCAGCTCCCGCGTCGGGCGCGGCCAGCGAGCGCACCGGGAACGGGTCGCCGGCATCGGCGGAGCCGGCAAGCACCGCGTCTCGCAGCCGGGCGATCGACTTCGGCGCCGGATGCCACACCACGAGCAGGTCACCGGCCATCGGGCCCGACCGTACCGCGGCAAGAACACAAGATCTGTGGGCGCGTGAGCACGCATAGCGTGCTCTGGCGCCCACAGATCTCGGGGTTCTCGGGGTTCTCGGGGTTTCAGCTGGTGGGCCAGCCTTCGGGGGCCTCGCCGATCACCTCGCGCAGGTCGGGCTGCCACCCGGTGCCGGGCTCGTAGCGGCGCACGACCTTGGCGGGGACGCCGGCGACCACCGAGTGGTCGGGCACCGTGCCCCGCACGACCGAGCCGGCAGCGACGACGACGTTTCGACCGAGCTTGGTGCCGGGCAGGACCACGCACCCGGCGCCCAACCACGACCCCGCACCGATCTCCACCGGGTCGTCGGTGGGCCACTGCCGGCCGATGGGCACGGCGGGGTCCGCGTACACGTGGTTCTGGTCGGTGACGTAGCAGCTCGGTCCCGTGATCACGTCGTCGCCGATCACCAGCGACCGGTGGGCCACCAGGTGCGACCCTCGACCGATCAGGCAGCGGTCGCCGATGCGCAGCACCGGCGACGTGGTGCCGGGCGCCAGCGGCTGCCCCGGGGCCATCCCGACCGACATGGTGACGTTCGGCGCGACGAGCGTGGCCGCACCGATGGCGATGTGCTCCTGGCCGACGTTGTCGCCAGGCGGGAAGCAGATCAGTGCGCCCTCGCCCATCGACGCGAACTGTCGGCCGAGGCGGTGCTGCGGTCCGATGCCGCCCGCCCAGCGCAGCCACGACCAGAGTCGGTGGGCGATGGGAGCGGACACGAGATGGGCCCAGCGCGCGACGCTCACGGTCGCGTGGCTACTCCAAGCCGGCGCTCGATTGCCAGTGCGCGTCGAATGGTGTCTGACACCATTCGACGCGCGCTGGTTAGGTTGCAGGCGTGGCGGGACCGCTCGATCTGCTCGAGGCCATCGGCCGTCAGGAGGTGGCGGTCAGCCCCACCCTCCGCCACATCGAGGTGTTCACGATGCGGGGGCTGCTCACCGTGCTGTGGCACGGCGACCCCGACTCCGAGGCCGCCGTCGTGCTCGGCGGTGGAGCGATGGGGGGTCTGCTCGGACCGGGCGACGCCCTGTACCACTGGCTGGGAGACGAGCTGGCGGCTCCCGGCACCGGCATCAGCGTGCTGCGGGTGGGCTGGCGCCGGCCCAACGACCTCGATCTCTGCACCCTCGACATGCTCGCCGCCGCCGACCTCGCCGCCCGGGCCGGCGCCACCCGCTTCGTGACGGGGGGCCACAGCTTCGGCGGGGCCATCGCCGTGCGCGCCGGCATGGCCATGGGCGACTGGACCCGCGGTGTCCTCACCTTCGCCACGCAGTCAGCGGGCTGCGAGGAGGCCGGTGGGCTGCTCGCGCCGCTCCTCGCGTTCCACGGCACCAGAGACGAGCTGCTCCCGCTGGTGGCCAGCCAGGCGGTGTGCAGCCTCGCCGGCGGGCCGACGGAGCTGGTCGTGTGCGAGGGAGCGGGCCACCTCCTCAGCCAGGCCGACGAGCTCCTCCGCTCGCGGGTGCCCGGCTGGGTCCGTGAGCGCCTCAGGACCTGATCCTCAGGGGTTGACGTAGATCCGCGCCGGGTGAACGAGCACCGCGAGGCGGCGCTCGGCCGCCATCACCCGGTCGTAGTCGGCCCAGTCGTCGTGCTCGCCGCCGCCCGAAGACGCGTAGATCGACCGCAGCAGCGGGGGCAGCGTCACGCCCTGGACGGGATCGTCGGGTCCGATCAGCTCGGCGTCGCCCTCCACGGTGCACCAGGCCCAGCCGGCTCGCCACGACAGCGTGGCGTGGCTGCGGGCCCGGAGGTGGACGAGCTTGCGGGTGCCGGGGCGCCCGACGAACGCCGCCACCGGTCCGCCGGTCACGGGGTGCTCGATCACGCCGGCGTTCACCACCGTGACGTGGGAGCGCCCGTCGGCTCGGGATGTTGCGAGGCTGGCCAGCCCGTGGTCGAGCGTGACGAGGCGCCGGACGTCGTCCATGGTGGCCATCCGCTCAGAGTAGGAGACTGCTCAGGCTTCTCCTAGCGAGAGGGGGTCGAGGTCGTCGACATCTTCGACGCGGGTGTTGCCGAGCCAGCTCTCGTAGAGGCGGGCGTACACGCCGCCGGCGGCGACGAGCTCGTGGTGGCTGCCGCGCTCCACGATGCGTCCCGCGTCCACGACGATCACCAGATCGGCGTGCTCAGCGGTGGAGAGCCTGTGGGCGATGCTCACGACCGTGCGGCCCGCGGTGAGCCGGTCGAGGGCGCGGGCGAGGACCTGCTCGGTCTCGGGGTCGACAGAGGAGGTCGCCTCGTCGAGGACGAGAAGCCCAGGGTCGCCCAGCTGGGCTCGGACCAGGGCGACGAGCTGCCGCTCGCCCACCGAGAGGTTGCCGCCCCGCTCGCCGACCCGAGCATCGAGGCCCCCCGGCACGTCGTCGAGCCAGCCCCGCAGGCCGAGGGAGTCGAAGGCGGCCAGCAGGTCGGCGTCACCGGCCGCCGGGTCGGCCATTCGTACGTTGTCGGCCACCGTCGCATCGAACAGGAACCCGTCCTGGGGGACCATGCGGATCGCAGAGCGCCGGTGCCCCGGCGGCAGCGCGCGCAGGTCGACGCCGCCGACGCGGACCGCGCCGGAGCTCGGGTCCGCCAGCCGGCAGAGAAGCTTGGCGATGGTGGTCTTGCCGGAGCCGGTCTCGCCGACGACGGCCACGTTCGTGCCCGCCGGGATGTGCAGGTCGATGCCGCGCAGAACCTCCGCCCCCGTGCGGTAGGAGAAGCGCACGCCGTCGAGCTCGACGGCCAGCGGTCCCGACGGCAGGGGTGCGCCGTCATCCGACTCCTCCACGTCGATGGGGATGGCCAGGACCCCGAGGATCTTGCGCCACCCGGCGATGGCAACGAGCGTCTGATCGAGGATCTCGCTCAGCTCGGCCACCGGGATGAGCAGCAGGTTGACCAGGAAGAGGAAGGCGATGAGCTCGTCGGCGCCGAGGTCCCACGTCTCGCCGTTGAGCACGCCGGTGGCCACCACCGCCGACAGCACCACCGCGCCGAAGAGCTCGGCCAGGGGGAACATGACAGCGAACCACTTCGCGGCCCCCAGCTGGGCCCGGTACTGCCGCATGATCGCCCGGTCGAGCCGGCGGCGGCTGCGGGCCTGCAGCCCGTAGGCCAGCACCACCGGGGCACCGGACACGAGCTCCGAGACCTCCGACAGCGTGCCGCCGACCGATGCTCGCACCTCATCGTGGGCCGCCAGCTGGCGGCGCTGGACCGCGGCGAGGATGGGCAGCAGCGGGACGAACACGGCCACCGCCACCGCGGTGAGCTGCCACGAGTAGATCGTCATGACGGTGAGGGTCGTGATGATCAGCACCGAGTCGACGATCCAGGCGACAGCGCCCCACTCGGTGAACTGCGCCATGGTCTCGACGTCGCTGGTGACCCGCGAGACGAGCGCGCCCTGGCGGTGGTCGCCGTGCTCGGCCATCGAGAGGCGGTGGATGTGCTCGAAGGCCCGCAGGCGCAGCCCGAGCAGGCTCGCCTCCGCGGCGCGGATCAGGCGCAGGAACGCGGCCCGGCTGAGCAGGTAGAGCACCACGATGAGCGCCCCCGTGCCCAGGCACGCGAGCGCCACGAAGGTCGGCCGGTACCCCGCGTCGCCGATCACCCCGCGCCCGAGGACCTGCTGGATGAGGACGGGAACGGCCAGTCGCCCGAGGGCGGTGGCGATCGCCAGAGCGACGGTGAGCAGCAGCCCCACCCGCAGCTCGGGCGTG
>DATCYI010000537.1:0-22640 GCA_036570385.1 Acidimicrobiales bacterium
GGGGAGATCGTGGCCGAGCGCGGCATCTACGCCCTCGAGGGCCGCGGCATGTCGCAGTCGATGGGGATCCCGTTCGCCGACAGCGTGATGGTGCCCGAGACCCTCGGCAGCTGACGGCACGTCGTCAGAAGCGCTCGCGCCGGACCGTCGGGCGCTTGCCCTTGATGGTCGTCCCCTTCAGGGCCTGGATGACCTCATCCGCCGCCCCCTCGGGCACCTCCACGAGGGAGAAGCGGTCGGCGATCTCGATGGCACCGATCTCGCGTCCCTTCACGCTCGACTCGCCGGCGATGGCCCCGACCAGGTCCTTGGGGCGGATCCCGGCGATGCGCCCGGCGCCCACGAACAACCGGGTCATCCCGTGCGAGCCGGTGCGGGCCCGGGCCGGCTTGCCACCGGAGGCTGGGCGCCCGCGGCTGGCTACGCGGTCGTCGGTCGGAGGCTGGACCTCGGGGATCTCGTCCTCGTCGGTGGCCCCGCCGGTGGCCTCGTGGGCCAGCTTCACCGCCGCGGCGGCGACGTCGACGAGGTCGAACTCCTCGGCCAGCGTCTCCACCACCACCCGGAAGTGCTCGAGGTCGTCCTCCACCAGGCTCGCGTGGATGCTGGCCCGGGTGAGCTCCAGCCGGCGGGCCCGCAGGTCCGCGACGCTCGGCAGCTGCTCGACGGGGATCTTCTGCTTGGTGACCCGCTCGATGGCCTTCACCAGCCGGTGCTCCCGGGGCTCGATCAGCGTGATGGCCACGCCCTCGCGCCCGGCCCGACCGACGCGCCCGATGCGGTGCACGTATGAGTCGGGCGCCGACGGCACGTCGTAGTTGAAGACGTGGGTGAGCTGGTCGATGTCGAGGCCGCGCGCCGCCACGTCGGTGGCCAGCAGGAGCTCCGCGGAGCCGTTGCGCAGGCGGGCCATCACCCGGTCGCGCTGGGCCTGGTCCATGCCGCCGTGCAGCGCCTCGGCGCGGTGGCCCCTGCCGTTGAGGCTGTTGGTCAGGTCGTCGACCTCGGCCCGCGTGCGGCAGAAGACGACCGCTGCCGTCGGTGCCTCCACGTCGAGGATGCGACCGAGCGCGGCCGGCTTGTGGCCCCGCGGCACGATGTAACCGGTCTGGCGGACGGGAGAAGCGCCGCCGGGCTCGGCACCCTGGCGCCCCAGCGCGATGCGGACCGGGTCGTTGAGGTGGCGCCGGGCCATGCCGTCGATCCGAGGCGGCATGGTGGCGGAGAACAGCACCGTCTGACGAGTCGGGGGCGTGGCGGCGAGGATGGCCTCGATGTCCTCGGCGAATCCCATGTCGAGCATCTCGTCGGCCTCGTCGAGCACCACCGTCGTCAGGCTGTCGAGGCTCAGCGTGCCCCGGGCGATGTGATCGAGGGCGCGGCCTGGTGTGGCCACCACGACGTCGACCCCGCGGTGCAGCACCTGGAGCTGGCGGCCGATCGGCTGCCCGCCGTAGATCGGCACGACCCGCGCCCCGAGCTGCCGGCCGTAGCGGTGCACGGCCTCTGACACCTGCACCGCGAGCTCGCGGGTGGGGACCAGCACGAGGGCCGACGGCTCCGAGCCGCGCTCGCCCTCGGGGAGGCGCTCCAGGATGGGCAGCGCGAACGCAGCGGTCTTCCCGGTGCCGGTCGGCGCCTGGCCCAGCAGGTCCCGTCCCGCGACGAGGGGCGGCACGGTCTGGAGCTGGATCGGCGTGGGCTCCTCGTAGCCGAGCTCCAGCAGAGCCTGCAGCAGCTGGGGCCGCAGCCCGAGGTCGGCGAAGCTGGGGGAGTCGTCCATCCCTCCATGTTCCCGCGTCGCCGCCCTCCCACCAGCACCGGAGCCCGCGACAAGACACAACCACAAGATCTGTGCCCGTCTGAGCACGCATTGCGTGCCTGAGCGGGCACAGATCTTGAGCTCCATCGCCCGAAGTTGACGCTGACCGCTGAGAATCGGTGCGGGGATCGGTCTGCACTGCCATGAAGCTCACCGTTCAGACGTTCCTGACCCTCGATGGCGTCATGCAGGCGCCCGGCGGACCTGAGGAGGATCCGAGCGACGCGTTCGCCCACGGCGGCTGGCAGGCGCCGTTCACCGACCCGGCGGTCGGCGAGTTCGTCACGGAGCTGAACAGCCACGCCAGCGCGTTCCTGTTCGGTCGTCGGACCTTCGACATCTTCCGTGGCCACTGGCCCGATCAGACCGACCCATCGAACCCGATCGCCACCGCGATCAACTCGCTGCCGAAGCACGTCGCG
Source organism: Acidimicrobiales bacterium (assembly GCA_036570385.1). GTDB lineage: Bacteria > Actinomycetota > Acidimicrobiia > Acidimicrobiales > VFJN01 > VFJN01. Next base: position 2,245 of record DATCYI010000537.1, read on the forward strand.
TCGAGCACCCTCAACGACGCAACGTGGCGCGGCGATCATCCGGACACCGCTCATCTCCTCACCGGTGACGTCGTCTCAGCGGTGAACGCCCTGAAGGACGAGCCCGGCGACGAGCTGCAGATCTGGGGGAGCGGCAACCTGCTGCAGACGCTGTTGGCGCACGGGCTCGTCGACCGCTTCCGGCTGATGACGTTCCCGCTGGTGCTCGGGTCAGGACGCCGCCTCTTCGAAGACGGCGTCCTCCCGACGACCCTGCGCCCCGCCGACATCACCGTCACCGATCAAGGCATCGTCCTCGCCACCTACGAGCCTGCCGGCGCCGTCAGCCACGGCCAGATGTAGTGACGGCTCGACAAGATCTGTGCCCGTCTGAGCACGCATTGCGTGCCTGGACGGGCACAGATCTTGGGTTGTCAGCCTGGTGGAGGGGAGGTGTGACCCTCCTCGACCAAGAGGGCGATGAGTCGAGCCAGGAAGGTGGCCATCTGGTCCCGCCGGGTGGGCGATGACGGGTCGAACTCGCCGTCCGAGCGACCTCCGGTGAGGCCGGCCCACGCGGCTCGGTCGATGTTCTCCTCGTGCACCGAATCGTCATCGTCACCGAAAGCGTCACCCGAAGAGGCCAGCGTCTCGCCGGTGAGGTGCTCGTAGGCCCGGACCAGGAACGAGGCCATCTGAGCCCTGGTCACCATCGCGCTCGGCTCGAAGGTTCGACCGCTGCGACCCTCCACGATGCCCACCGCGGCGAGCCGGTCGATGCTGTGCTCGTGCACCGAGCCCTCATCGTCGTCGAACGCCCCGGGCGGGTCGTCCGGTAGATCGCCACCCGCCGCTTCGATCAGCCGCGCGATGAACGACGCCATCTGGGCTCGCGTCACCGGCATCCCGGGGCCGAAGGTGCCGTCGGGGAAGCCCTGGGCCAGCTGCCACGCTGCCATGCAGCGCACGGCAGCGGCGTGGACGTTGCCGCCGGGCAGGTCGGCGAAGTGAGCTCCGGCGGTGCCGGGCGGGCACGCCGCAGCGATGCTGCGTCCACCAGGCAGAGCCGGCGGCGCGTCGGGATCGGTCGGCTCACCGGGAATCGGCCCGCCCCCGCCACCTCCGCCGCCACCACCACCGGAGCTCCCGGCCACGAGGGTGGTGGTGGACTCGATGCCGATCGGACCTGGCTCACGGCGGCCCACTCCATCGACGGCGGTCACCGCGAACGAGTAGGTGGATCCGATCTCTCCCCGGTAGGTCCGAGATGACGCCTTGGTGTCGTTCCGCCAGATCCGGAACGGACCCCCGTCGCGGGACACGTACACGTCGTAGGTGTCGACGCCGGCGCCGGCGTCGGCTCCGTCCCACGTCACCTCGATCGTCTCGCCGGGTGTGCTGGCCGGCAGCGCCCCGGCCGCCGACGTGGGCGATGCCACGTCGATGCTGTTGGTCCAGACCGGCGTCTCGATCGCATCGTTCGTGTCGAACACGATCGATGCTTCCGCCTCGACGACCGAGCCCTCTGGGGCATCGGCGAGGGGGCGAACCGTGAAGTTCGCCCATCCCTCGCCCTCGGGCGCCACGACGTTCGGAGGCAGGAATCCGGCGAAGGGATCGGTGATCGGGCCGCCGGCCGCGAGCTCGGTGGTCCAGGTCCAGGTCACAGTCCGGGTGTCGTGGTCGAGGGCGGCGTGGAACCGCACGCAGTACCCGGCGGAGCCGGTGTCGCAGTGCTCGCCGGTGTCCTGGTCCACCACCACCTCGTGCTCCTGCAGGCCCGAAGGGACATCGACGATCACGTCGGCCCATCCGACGTCTCCGAGCTCGAACGTGTCCAGGTCGAGCTCCTCGTCGAGCTCATGGGTGACCACCACGTCGAGGGCCGGAGCGTCAGCGTCCGAGGCGTTCTCGAAGCGCACCATGTAGCCGAACACCGACTCCCTCGGCATCCAGTGGTCTTCGCCGTGACCGGCGGGGCCGAGGATGTCGTTGGGATCGCGAGACTGGACGTTGCGCGTCTCGCTGCGGTCGGTGCTGCAGTCGTCGCACGGCGGCGGTGCCGGCGGACCGTCTGGCCTGTCCGAGTCGTCGCCGTCCCCGTCCCCGTCGCCGTCGCCATCGCCGTCGCCATCGCCGTCGCCATCGCCGTCGCCGTCGTCTCCACCGCCCCCGCCCCCGCCGCAGGTCTCTTCCTCGTTGTCTCCCTCCGGGCAGTCTTCGTCGTCGTCATCATCGTCGTCATCCTTCGGCTTCTCGGCCCTGGCGCAGTCCTCGGCCAGGTCCTTCAGCTGCTGGAGGGCACGGTCGTAGGCGGTGACGGTGTCGAGATAGCGGGTCTCCGCCTCGAGCGCCGAGTTGACCAGCGAGATCGCCTGATCGAAGGCAGCGTTGGTCTCCACGATCGCCTTCTGGAAGTCGGTCACGGTCTTGTAGATGTCGTGGACGATCCCGAGCCCCTTGCCCATGTTTCCGAGGATCTTGGCGTTGCGCTGGAGGTGGGCGAGGTCCTTGCCGTCGAACAGCCCGGGTGGGATGTGGCCGAGAGCGGCGCCGAAGCTGTCCAGCTGGCCTGTCGCGAAGCCCTTCACGAGGTCGGACGCCGCGTCGACGAGGAACTTCCCTCCTTCGAAGTCGCCCTTGGCGTAGCCCTCGGCGGCGGCGCCGATGAGCTTCATCGATTGGTCGAGCAGGAAGTTGAGCGCCTCCATCTGTCCATCGGTGAAGTCGACACCGTTGAGGACGCCCTTGGACTGCGCTGCGTCCAGCAGCGTCTTGGCCTTGTCGAGCTGCGAGACGGTCGTCAGAGCCGTCAGGGTGGTCTCGGCGCCGAGCTTCGCGAGCTTGGCCATCGCCAGGTTGATCTCGGCGTCGCCGAGCTCCTCGGCGGCGGCCGCCGCCCACTCCCAGCTCGAGAACGTGGCGTCGATCAGCTTGTGCTGGTCCGCCGCTGCGCTGATCGCGTCGGACAGGCCTGGGCAGTCGAGGTCGAGACCGACGTAGTCGGTCCACTCGTAGCGGAAGTCGATCGTGTCGCCGTCAAAGCGCTCCGCTGGAGGCATCGAGCTGGTCGGCCCGAACATCGACTTGATCCCGAAGCTCAGTGCCTTGGCGATCGGACTGCCGCCGACGGACCAGGCGACACCGCCGTTGCCGGCGACCGTGCTCGACGTCGGCACCGGTCCGAGGAGCGTGCGATTGCCGATCCCGAGAACCTCGGCGACTCCACCAGGCGCGACCTCCGGTGGAGTGACCGTCAGCGTCACCCCGGGCTCGATCACGTCCCCCACCACGTCGCCTGCGGACAGGTCGATGACGCCGCCGTCGTCGGTGGTGAGGCGGTGCCCTGCGACGAGCAGCTTCAGGCCGTCCACCGGGGGTAGGCCGTAGAGGCTGAACGTGCCGTCGGGCGCCGTGGCCACTGCTCCGAGCTCCACGCCACCCGGTCCCAACGCCACGACTTGGGCGCCCACCACGGGAGTGCCGTCGCCCAGCTCCACAGCACCCTGCGCCGTCCGGCCCTCGGCAGGCAGCTCGACGTCGAGCGTCTGCGGCGTGCCGCTCGGGGTCAGGGTGCCCGCCAGCTTCGCCGGATGGGCCGGATGGGTGACCCACACGTCCAGCTCGTCGCCCTCGGCGAGCATGTCGAGGCTGTAGCTGCCATCGGCTGCGGTGCCGGTGACGTGACCAACACCGTCGCCGGTGGGAACCGCGTGCACGAGAGCGCCATGGAGCTCGGTGCCGTCGGCGTTGCGCACGGTGCCGTTGACGACTCGGCCGACGGCCATGTCCACGTCGTGCGCGGTGGGTGCCCCGCTGACGGTCACGACCTCTCGCTGGGCGCCGTGACCAGCGTGGCGCACGTGCATCGTGTAGTCCCCGGGCGGAAGACCGGCAAAGCTGGCCTGTCCCTCCTCATCGGTCGAATCGAAAAGGCCGATCGCCTGCGGTGCGATCGTGCCGGGAGGCAGAAGGGTCACCACTGCGCCCTCCAGGGGACCTCCGCCGAGCTCGATCGTCACCTCGAGCGAAGCAGCGCTGACCGGCGCCTGGATGTCGACGACGGTCGTGGCGCCCGGGACGGCTGCTATCGAGTCGGACCGCACGATGCCGACCTCGTCGCCGTAGGCGACGAGGTCGAGGGTCTGAGCACCGAAGGTCGTGAGGGCGTACCGGCCGTCCTGGTCGGTGACGACCTCATCGATCACGCCGTCCTCGTCCACCGCCGCCACGAGTGCGCCACCTGCTGGGCTGCCGTCGGCACCGCGGACGGTGCCGGTGACCTCGCCCAGCTCGAGCTCGATCACCACGTGCTGCGCTGACGGAGCTGTCAGGTCGATCTGCTCAGCACCCAGGAGGGTCGCCGAGCCGGTGCCAGAGAGGACACCGACCACGTGCTCTCCCTCGCCGAGCAAGCGGAAGGTGGCACGACCCTCGACGTCGGTGAGCGCCTGGAGCACGGGTCCGACCGGCTGGAAGGTCGCAACCGTCGTCCCCGCCCGCGGAGCGCCGGCGCCGTCGACGACCGCAACCTCGATGGTGGCGCCCCTCGACAGCTCGAGGGTCAGGTCGGCCCCGCTGCCGGAGACCGCTGCGCCAGTCGCTGGCGCGTAGCCGTCGGCACGAGCCCAGATGTCGAGCGAGCCGGGCGGCATGCCATCGAGGGTGAAGCGGCCGTCCGATCCGCTCGACACCGGGTCGCGGCCCGGCACGGTCGCGGTGGTGGTGATCCTCGCTCCGGCGACGGGCGCGCCGGTGTCGGCGTCCACGACGGTTCCCGTCACGGCCTCACCGGGGGCGAGGGTCAGATCGAGGGTCGCGTCGCCGGCGCCGACGGAGATCTCGCCGGACCCGACGGTTCCGTCCGCCGCGGCGGCGATCACGTCGTAGGTGCCCACGGGCAGCCCGGCAACGATGTACGCGCCGGTGACGGTCGTCTGGGCTGAACCACCCACGGACGTGGCGTTGTCCGAGCGCGGCACCACGAGCACCGTCGCGCCCTCGACGGGGTCGTCGTCACCGTCTGTCACCGTGCCCTGCACCGCGGCTCCGCCTGACATCTGCAACGTGACGTCCGCGCCGACGCCCTCGGCGAGGGTGGCTCGCTGGGCAGAGAGACCAGCGCGACCTGGCGCGCTGACGTCGAGCAGCACCGGTCCGGGGCGCAGCCCCGCGATGCTGAAGCGCCCATCGGAGCCGGAGAGGCCGCTGCGGATCGCGTCACCGGCCGTTCCCCGCGCGGTGATGGTTGCGCCTGGTACGGGATCCGATGCCCCGTCGACGACGACACCTGTGAGCGTCTCGCCGGCTTCGACGACGAGATCCAGCCCCGTCGACGCGCCTGGAACCGCCACCTCGAGCGGCTCGGGGAGCACGTGGCCATCCACGCTGAGGCGGTGGTTGCCTGGCGAGAGGTCCCAGACGTTGAACCTGCCGTCGAGGAAGGTGGTCGTCCACCTGGGCGGCGCTGCCGCGCCGACCCGCTCCACGAGGACCGAGGCACCGGCGAGAGGCGCGTCGGAGTCGGCGGTGGACACAGTGCCTGAGATGGGGGCGCCAGGAGCGGTGGCGATCGCCCTGTCGAGCAGGTGCGCGACGACGCCACCCGTCTCGTTCAAGTCGATGCCGTGGGCGTCGGCGGCGACGAGCGCCTGCTGGGCGGCGGTCACGTACGAGCCGACGGTCGACCCCACCTGCGCCTCGAAGTGAGCGACGACCGCGGCCCACGCGTCGGTCGAGAGGTCGCCTCGATAGGGCGCGAGGAGCGGAGCCCAGGCGATGCCCGTGGTGCTGCCTGCTTCGTAGACCGTGGCTTCGATGCGGGTGTCCTCCTCCACGATGTATCGCAGGTCGATCGACCCGGAGGCGCCGGGGGGCAGGGTGCCGGCGGGAGCGCCGATGGCGGTGCCGACGACCTGCACCGGCCCGGCCAGGAAGCGGTCGCCGCCGGGCAGGCGGAGGTGTGCGCTGTCGGAGCCGATGGAGACCAGCGGGGTCGCCACGTCTGTGCCGCCGGCGTTGCGCCAGCTGACCGTGGCGGTCATGAGCCAGCCCGGGCGGGCGGCGGCCGGCGCGCTCACGCTGATCTCGACGCGGCCCGCGCTCGCCTCGTCCGACACATGGAAGGCCCCGGTGGCGGCAGCGGATCCATCGGCCGTCTCCACCTTCAGGTCGTACAGGCCAGGCTCCAGCCCGTTCAGATCGAAGGTGGCGTGCAGCCGGGTTCCGTCGACCACCGCCACGGACGTGGCGGTGCGCTCGATGCCGACGCCTACAAGGGTCACCGCGCTGACTCCCGTGAACCCTCCGCCGCGCACGAGCACGGTCACGGGGCCGTGGTTGCTGCCCGTGCTCGGTGTGATCGTGTCCACGCGGAGATCGAGCCGACGCGCGCTGAGCGTCACCTCGGATGCGACGCTGCCCCCACCAAGTAGGCGGAGGTAGCGCTCAGGGGGAGCGTCGTCGCCGGGCAGGAGCAGGCGCAGGGGATCGCCATCGGGATCCAGCGGCGCGTGGTCGTGAGCGGCATCTGTCGGGAGGGTGCCGTCAGAGGCCACCATCGACACGTCCCCCGCGGTGATGGCTTCGACGATCTGGCCCGCGCCATCAGGCTCCGGTGCGATCCGGCGGAAGCGGACCTCGCCCGGCTGGAGGGTGATGACCTGGTCTGCCTCGACCACCAGGTCAGGGACGGTGACCTCGAGCGTTCCGTCGAGCACGGCGGTGTTGTCAGCCTCGTTCGACTCGGTGACCAACCCGGTGGCATCGGTGATGGCGATGACGTGGTAGTCGCCAGGCAACGGAGGCAGCACCGGAGCGGTGACGGTACGGGTGTACGTGCCGTCGGCGGCCAGGCTGGCCGGGCCCGCGACGGTCCGAAGGAGGTGGTCGGAGCCGTCGAGCTGATCGTCCTCGGAGAGGTAGACGCGGTCCACGTGCTCGCTGCCGACGGGTCGGCTGAGCGCGCCGCCGGTGTTGCGCACCGCGAGGTGGATGTCGGCGGGTTCACCCGCCTCCAGAGCGGCCGGCGCGGTCACGGACTCCACCAGCAGGTTCGGCTGGTCCGGTTCCCCGGCGGGGGGCTGGCTGGTGTTGCGGATCACGGTGATGGTCTGGTCTCTGGCGACGACCAGGTCCGGGAGCCCGTCGTCGTCGATGTCGCCCACCGCCACGTCCCTCGGATGGCCGACGCCCACGTGGCGCGCTGCTCCGAAGGCGCCGTCGACCAGTCCCGGGAGGATCTGGACGGACTCGTCGGCGGCCACGACCACGTCGAGGAGCTCGTCGCCGTCGAGGTCGGCCAGCTCGATGCCCAACGCGGGCCAGGCTCCCTCGCCGCTGAGCCGGGTCGACCCTGGCTCGTAGGTCTCGGCGTCCTGGAACGTGCCGTCGCCGTTCCCACGCTCCACCGCTACCACCCGGGCCCACCCGTCGGACTCGCCGAGCTGGGCGAGCGACACGACGTCGAGCTTGCCGTCGCCGTCGAGGTCGGCGACGTTGCTGACCCACGGGCGCGGTCCGGTCGTCGGGGTGAGGACCGGGTCCTCGAAGGTGCCGTCACCCCGGCCCTCGATGAAGGCCCGCTGAGCGGTCCCCGACTGGGGCGCGAGGTAGACCAGCAGGTCGACGTCGCCATCTCCGTTGAAGTCGCCGGCCGCGACGCCGAGGTGGTCCGCCTGCACCTCTCCAAGCCCGATCTGGGCCGTGGCCGGGAACGACGGATCCGCGCCACCTGACAGCCGCACCTCGATGCCCGCGTGGTCATCGGCCCCGATGGCCTTCGCACGGACGCGCGCCGCCGCCATGCTCCGCTCGAGCGGGAAGGCCAGGTCGACGGCCCCGTCGCCGTTGAAGTCGGCGGTCACGACGTCCAGAGGGGTGGCGGCGAGCACCCCGCCGGTGGTCACCGGACCATCCGCGAGGTTGGCCACCACCTGGAAGGATCCGCCGACGTCGAGGCACACAGCGTCGACGCGTCCGTCGCCGGTGAGGTCAGCGGCCGCCACCGGCCGGTAGTGGATGCAGCCGCTGTCGGCCAGCCGCTCGAAGCTTCCGAAGATCCCGTCGCCATGGCCATCGCCACGAGCGAGCGAGAGCCCGCTGTTGGCGGTGAGCAGGAGGTCGACGTTCCCGTCTCCGTCCCAATCGGCGAGGTCGACGGTGTTGTCGTCCCAGGAGACCCAGCCACCAGGGGTGGGGTATGCCATCGGAGCTCGGTAGGAGCGAGCGAGCTCGGGGACGGCCAGCGCGACGTTCACGCTTCCGGCGACGCCATGTCCCCTGTCGGTCCTGCCTGCTGCGACTATCAGGTCCGGCGTACCGTCGAGGTCGCCGTCGACGTCGGCGGCCACCGCCCCGGCCAGCTCCTGGACGAAACCTCCCTCGACGCTCCCGGGTGCCGTCGGAGTCGAGATCACGACCTCCGTGTGCTCGAGCGCTCCACCCGTGGCAGCGTGCACCACCACGGCGTGTGATCCCTCGTCTACGAAGACCGCATCCGGGCGACCGTCGCCGTCGAGGTCGGTGGCGAGGGAGTCGTTGCTGTTCCGGCGGAGGCTTCGTGCCGGAAGCGCCTCATCGAGGTCGAAGCCTCCCGCTTCGCGGGGCTGGGCGAGCACGAGTCCGACTCCCCGCCTGCTCAGCAGGACCTCCACCTGGTCATCACCGTCGAAGTCCCCGGCTACAGCAGCCGAGTAGTAGTCGGTCGCGTCGGTGGTCCCGGTCTGCCAACGACTCGGGAGGCCACCTTCCCCGTCGTTGGTGAGCACCTGCACGCGGCCGCCGGCCACGACCACCTCGGGCGCGCCATCACCGGTCAGGTCCGCCACCACCACGTCGCGGACGTTGGCAGTCGTATCCAGGGGGTAGGCCGCAGCGCCAGCGAACCCGCCCTCGCCGTCCGCCATCAGCACGGAGACTGGTCCCACCCACGAGCTGACGACGATGTCGGGGTGCCCGTCACCGTCCATGTCCGCTGTGCGGACGAGGTGTGGCCCGGGCCGACCGCCGGTGGAGGCCGTGACCGCGATCGAGATCGGCTCGGCGAACGTGCCGCCGCCCTCGCCGGGGAAGATGCGCACCTCGGCCGCACCAGCGGACACGGCGACGATGTCGAGGTTCTCGTCGCCGACCACGTCCTCGATCACTGCTCCGACTGCTTGCACGGTTGCAGCCGGAGCAGCCAGGTCGAGGCGCTCACCGGCGGAGAAGGTGCCGTCGCCGTTGCCGATCATCACCTGTGCTGCGGCGGCCGGAGCTTCTCCCCCCTTGAGCGCGGCGACCACGAGGTCGGTCACGCCATCGCCGTCCAGGTCGCCGTGGTCGACCATCTCGGCGTTCCAGGAGCCGGCATCGGGCAGCGGGGTGACGATCGCCTGCTCGAACGTCGGCCCGTCGCCTTCCGCGGCGGCGGCCTGGCCGACGATCCCAGGCGCGACAGGGAGGAGACCGGTCACCATCCCGACCGTCGTCAGCAGAAGCACCGCGAGGCGTCCGAGGGACTTGGAGCTGGGGTGTGATGGAAGGGCCCGTCGCATGCGACGGACCATATGAAGCACCCACAAACAACTCGCCAACATCCGATCGCTGTGCCGCACCAGAACCATCGGAGGAGCCGGGTCTTTGTGCCACCTAGGTTGCTCGGATGGCATCAACCTCTGGCGCCCCGGAGCAGGCGTGGGCGGACCTGGTCGACTCGCTGCGTGATGCCGGGGAGCGCCTCGTCGCGCAGACAGCGGAGCTGTCGGAGATGGAGCGGGCCGACGCGCTCCGTGCTCTGCTGCGCGGCCTGAACAACCAGCTCGGACGCTTCGAGGTCGACCGGGAGCGTCCCGAGCTCGTGGCCTTCAACGGCTGGCGCGAGAAGATGTTCATGGACAACCCGGACTTCCGCTACTGGGTGGCCGACATCCGCGACGACCGCCGATACCGCATCACCGGTGCCGTCGGCGACGCCGTGTACCAGTCGATCACCGTCTACACGTCGGCCGGCACGCTCGAGTCGTCGGCGACATCGCGGCGCGACAGCGACGACCTGACCATCGCGGACGACGGCACCTTCAGCGTGGTCCTCTCGCGGGAGCAGCCCGGCGACGGCAGCGACTGGATGGCACTGCCCGAGGGCGCGACAGCGGTGTGGGTGCGCCACTTCCACCACGACGTCGCCGCCGATGAGCTCGGCTGGTGCCGCATCGACCCGATCGATCCCGTGGAGCCAGAACCCCCGATCGACCCCGCCCGCTTCGCCCGCCACATCCAACGCCTCGGCCGCGGGATCTCTGCGTTCCCCGCGATGTTCGACCACGCGGTTCGGAAGGACCTCGAGAGCCCGAACGAGGTTCGGCACTGGTCCGAGATGACCGGTGGCGCGGCGTTCACCGAACCCGACATCCACTACCTGCGCGGGTCATGGCAGCTCGGTGCCGACGAAGCGCTCGTGATCGAGGGCGTGCCGGCGGCGTGCCGCTACTGGAGCGCTCTCCTCTACAGCCGCTTCCTGAACTCTCTCGATCACCGCTCCCGACGCGTGTCGCTCACCGACGCGACCGCGACCCTCGTCGACGACAGGTATCGCTTGGTGCTCGCAGGACGCGACCCAGGTGGTGAAGGCGACTGGCTCGACACCGAGGGCCGCGCCTTCGGCATCTTCGTGCTGCGGTTCCTCCAGCCCACCACCGAGCCCGAGCTCCCCACGGTGCACGTCGTGTCTCTCACCGACCTCGAGGCGGGCTCTTGAGCGAGCTCTGGCAGCCAGCGCCACGCACAGCTGAGGCGAAGGCGGCACACGCCGCGGCGGAGGCCGACCGCTCGGCGCGACCCGAGCGCTATCGGCTCGACCCGGAGACCGTGGCGTCGGCCGCGGCCAAGCACCCGGACGACCTGGAGCGCTTCGCTCCCGGATGGCGGGCCGGGCTCGAGCGCTACCTCGGCTCCGCCGCTGAGGACGGCCGCCTCAATGCGCTCGGTACCCGCATGGTCCTCGGCACAGCGGTAGGCCGGCTCCGGGCCGGGGCAGCGATGGCCCGGTTCCGCGAGCGATCCGGGCCCGCCAGCGCAGAGATGGCTCCGCCGATCGTGATCACCGGCGGCTGGCGCACCGGCACGACGTTCCTCTTCCGCCTCCTCGCCACCGACCCGCGCCTGCGAGCGCCGCTCCCCGCCGAGCTCACCGACCCTGTGCGGGTCGCGTCGATGACAGAAGCGGAGCGCGAGTCGTTCATCGACGCGGCGGCTGCAGCGCACGAGGTGCTGCACGTCCTCAACCCCGACCTGCGCGCGATCCACGACTCGGGACCGCGGCTCCCCGAGGAGTGCGTGCTCGGCATGGGCACCGACCTCCACAACTGGGGCTTCACCTCCACCACGCGGCTCGACTCCTACGCCCGCTGGCTGGCCGACGAGGACCTGTCCGGCACCTACGAGCGCTACCGGCACGCGATCGAGGCCCTCGACCGCGCCGACGGTCGTCGCTGGGTGCTGAAGGCGCCCGCCCACACCGCGGAGCTCGACCACCTCGTAGGGGCGTTCCCCGGGGCGGTGGTGGTGCACCTGCACCGCGACATCGTCGACACGGTCGCATCGGGCGCCAGCCTCTTCGCCACGTTCCGGTCGATGTACAGCGACGAGGTGGACGCCGCCGACGTCGGCCGCTTCCAGCGAGACCAGACAGAGCTGTGGTTCCGCCGAGCAGTGCAGGTCCGGGCCACCGAAGGCGTCGCCGCCCAGGCGACCTTCCTCGACATCGAGTACCGAAGCCTGATCGACGACCCCGTGGCCGCCATCACGCACATCTACGCCGCGGCCGACATGGAGCCACCGCCCGATCCGGCTCGCTTCGTGGCCCACTACCAGGCCGCTCGCCCCCGCCACGCACACGGCGCCCACCGCTACACGGCCGCGAGCTTCGGTCTCGACGAACAGGACCTGCGCGAGCGCTTCGCCTTCCAGGTCAGCTAGGCGCCTAGGCACGTAGGCGCCAGCTCGCGTGTCAGCCCCAAGATCTGTGCCCGTCTGAGCACGCATTGCGTGCCTACACGGGCACAGATCTTGGGCTTGTCAGCCGAGCGGGGGGATGGTGATGTTGCCGTGCTCGTCTAGAGCGAAGCCTGGGTTGTGGGCGATCTCCCAAACGTGGCCGTCCGGGTCCCGGAAGCATCCGGCGTAGCCGCCGTAGAACGTGTCGGCCGGGCGACGGGTGACCGTGGCGCCGGCTGACTCCGCGGTGGCGATCAGCTCGTCGACCTCGTCGGACGACCGCACGTTGTGGGCGAGCACGATCCCGCCGAAGGTCGATCCGTCGTCGTCGACCCCCGAGTCGGCCGCGAGCTTCTCCCGCCCCCAGAGCACCAGCGCCTGCCCTCCAGCCTGGAAGAAGACCGTCTCCTCCACCTCCTGACCGCGCCACCCCAGGTCCTCGTAGAAGCGGCGCGAGCGTCCGAGGTCGTGCACGCCGAGGGTGACGATGCTGATCCGCTGGTCCATGTCCGCACCGTATGTCGCGAGCGGCCCAGCCCGACTCGATTGCTGGACAGAAACCCGACCGTCACGTGCCCCTCGCCGTGCGATGCTCGTCTTCATCGCGGCGCCAACCTTCTCCCTCGACCTCCAGCCGTCAGACGAGCGCACCGCGCTCGAGCAGCGGCTCGACCAGTACCGGGGCATCGTTCTGAGCGCCCTATCCGGAGTGCCTTGGGACAAGGCCTCGACCCGGCTCCTGCCCTCCACCGACATGACCATCGCTGGGATCGTCAAGCACTTGGCGTGGGTTGAGGATCTGTGGTTCCAGGGCCGCTTCGTCGGCGGACAGATGCCGGCACCGTGGGATCGGCCGGGGGCTGATGGCGCTGATGAGTCGATGCGACTGGTCGCCGGCGACTCCGTCGAGTCGATCGCCGAGCTCTACATCGCTGCTTGCGATCGCAGCCGGCGAACCGCCGCTGAGTGCCCGTCGCTCAGTCAGCCTGCCGCCGTGGCGTCCTTCGGAGGGAGACTGCCGGTGAACCTTCGCTGGATCCTCGTGCACATGATCGACGAGACCGCTCGCCACGCCGGTCACCTAGATCTCCTGCGAGACACGCTGGCGAGCACCACCACGCGCTGAGCCGGCACCGTCAGCGGAAGGCGACGCCGAGCTCGCGGGTGATGCTCTTGCGCCCCGCCTCCGTGATCCGGACGCTGCGGGGGCGCTGACCGCGCTTGATCCAGCCGTTGTCGATGAGGGCTCTCAAGAGCTCCTTGCCGGCAGCGCCCGCGAGGTGATGGCGGCGCTGGGTCCAGTCGAGGCAGGGCCGAGCGGCGGAGCGGCCTGCGCCGCGTAGTGCGTCGACGTCGGCGCCGATGGCGGCGAGGAGCTCTAGCCCTGTCGGGGTGATCGCGACATCGCCGCCGTCCTCAGCCAGGTGCCCGTCGGCCAGGAGGCGCTCGTAGATCTGGACCGCGAGCTCCCCGGCGAGGTGGTCGTAGCAGGTGCGCGCGTGGACGAGGTCGGCCGGAGCTCTCGGATCAGCGGGGCTCGACGCACGCGCGCCGAGGCTCTCGAGCAGCCCTGCGACCTGAGGATCGCGGAGCCGCCAGTACCGATGACGTCCTTGGGCCTCGACGTCGAGGAGATCGGCGTCGCACAGCTTGGAAAGGTGCTCGCTCACAGTCGACCCGGACACGCCGATGTGCCGGGCGAGCTCGCTGCCGGTGTGGGCTCGGCCATCCATCAGCGCGCACAGGATCTCAGCTCGCGTCTCGTCGGCGATCAGAGCTCCGATGCGGACGAGCCCCGCAGAGGTGGTGGTGACCCTTGCCATGGTGCTCCCAACGGTAGGCAGACCACGTTTCGGCACGCGCCGAAACGTGGCCGTCGGATGCTCGGAGCGTGGACCCGACAGCGCTGCTCAACGATCCCAGCTACACGGTCCCGCCCGTTCCGGACGCGGTCCGAGGAGTCGCATGGCTCCGCTCGCACGTGGTCCGGTTCAGCGAGGGCGACGACCATCGGCGACGTCGGGCGCTGGTCGAGGCCCAGCTGGACCGCATCGACCTCTCGGTGCTGCAGCAGCCGGGCGATCACGTGGCCACGCTGGCTGCGAGCCTCGGGCTGCCTCGCAGCGTCGGCGACGACGTGCGCACGGTCGCAGCCTGCTACCAGCCCGACAAGCGCACCACGACCTCAGCCGATGTCGCTTTGGCGCGCCTGGTGGACGCCGCCGGCGGCAGCTGGGACGAAGCGACCGCCGGCCTCATCTGCATCCTGGTGCAGGGCTGCGAGGCCACTGCGGCCCTGATCGCAGGATCCCGACCGCCCGTGACGAGCACCGTCCGAGTCGCCCCGGATGGCACCACCGTGACGGTCCCGCTCGACGCCATCCCGTTCGGCGCCGGCCGCCATGCCTGCCCGGCGAGAGCCCACGCCGAGGCGCTGGCGCGTCGGCGTTGAGATCAGAGGCGCGGATCCCGGCCGTGCCGGGTCGAATCGCGCGGCGAGGCGCGCTACCGCTTCGATCGTCATTCGGCAGACAACGGTCGACGCGACCCTGCCATGCTTCACCGGTGGCTCTCGGGCTCATCTCTGACATCCACGGCAATCGAGTCGCGCTCGAGGCTGTGGTCTCGGATGGTGTCGCGGCCGGCGTCGACAGATGGTGGGTGCTCGGCGACGTCGTCGCGATCGGACCGGAACCGGTGGCGACCCTCGAGATGGTCTGCAACCTGGCGGATGTCGTCATCACGGCGGGCAACACGGAGCGCTACGTCCTCACAAAGGACCGGCCGCCGCCGCTTCGCGAGGACGCCATCGCCCAACCGGAGCTGTTCGACGTCCTAGTGGAGGTAGAGGCGTCGTTCTCGTGGACTCGCGGCGCGCTGGCCGCATGTGGCTGGCTCGGCGCGATCTCCGACTGGCCGCTCGAGGTTCGCTCCACGCTTCCCGACGGCACCCGCGTGCTCGGCGTTCACGCCGCACCGGGCCGTGACGACGGTCCCGGCATCACACCGCACCGCGAGGAGGCCGACCTTGCTGCGGCACTCGCGGGCTCGCACGCCGATGTGGTATTCGCCGGACACACTCACCAGCCGACCGATCGCGTCGTGGGCGGGATGCGCGCCGTGAACCTCGGCAGCGTCAGCAACCCGATCGTGGATGACCTCAGGGCCAGCTACGTCGTGCTGCACTCCGACCGCCAGGGCCACCTGGTCGAGCACCGCCGCGTGGCCTACGACCGAGGCGCCTTCCTGCGCACCATCGCCGCGTCCGGTCACCCGGCCACTGACTACATCGCATCGTTCCAACATGGAGACCAGATCCGCTATCCCGCTGAGCGACCAG
Source organism: Acidimicrobiales bacterium (assembly GCA_036570385.1). GTDB lineage: Bacteria > Actinomycetota > Acidimicrobiia > Acidimicrobiales > VFJN01 > VFJN01. Next base: position 17,537 of record DATCYI010000537.1, read on the forward strand.
GTGCACCGGTCATGTGACCTGAGGCCGCAACTTCTTCGCCCCGCTGAGCGCCAGGCCGGGCCGAGAGCGCGCTCGAGGTCGACCAGCGGCGAGCCTTCTAGCGGGTAAGGGCGCCCGCGCGAGAAGCAACTGCGTCGACAAGCCTGCTGGGCAGCGGGCTGTTGAGGGCGACGACCTCCGGCTCACCGGCTGCATCGGCGAAGGCGTCCGAGATCCTCTCGATGAGACCGCTGATGCGGTCAAGGACCACCTCTCGGTCGAGCCGAAGGTCTTCGGAGAGTCTGATCCAGGCCTGTCGGCCGATGGCAGAGAGCCGGTAGTAGCCGCCGATCTTCATGGCCATCTTCAGCTTCGGCAAGTGGAAGTCTGGATATGCCAGGGCGCTGGCGATGTCATACAGCGGGGCGAGTCGCACCTGGGGTCCCTCGAGGAGCAATGCGTAGTTCTTGGCATGAGCGTCAGGTGCAGCGACCAGCCAGTTGAAGGCAAGGGCATCGACGAAGGCCTCGACTGCCGAACTGGCGGCTCGGGGCGGCATCGACACGCGCAGCAGGTCTGCGATCTTGTCCGGAGACGGCCCACCGTCGCTCTGGTACTTCTGCGATGGGTGGAGGCCGAGTGCCTGGCACATGTCCTCCTGATGGACGCGACGCCAGGTCCGGCGCTGAATCATCCGGTCATACCGCTCCACGACGATGGCCCGCTCCTCGTCGAACACCCCGACTTCGGTGTTGGCGGCTCGGAGCCCAAGTCGCTGACATGCTCGCAAGCACAGGTGCTCGTTGAGGTCGTGCTCGTCGAATCCCGCAACCGCGGGCTTGAGGATGTGAGTCGTCGGCGTCCTTCCCGTCGGACGACCCCAACGGTCACCGTCGCGTAGCAGCGCAATCTTCGGTTGGGCCCCCGCCAAGCTCCAGCGACCCTCGGCCCCGTCGGCTAGCCAGGCCGTGTGATCCTGCCTCACCGCTCGGAGCAGCCCGGCCACTTCGGCGGTGTCGAGCCACTCGACCGAGCCCTTGGCCTTCTCCAGCTTGGCCACTCTCTCTGGGCGGACCAGCTGCATCGCGCCCGGCAGGTCTTCCCCCACGTTTGCGAGGAGTCCGAAGGGATGCGACGTCGACACCTGGAAGTTCCGACCCCAACGACTTATCACTGCGTCGTTGTCCGGTAGCAAACCCCAGAGGAACGGGTCCACTACTCGATGGGGGTGTTCCCGGGCGGCGAGTGGCATGGACACTGACATCGGGGTGGCGTCATCGCGTACACGCCACGAGTCGAAGTACCGCAGAGACAACTGGCCTCGGCGGCGTCGCAGCGTTCCGGCCGGCTCACCGTTGCAGAGCACCACGAGCTCCTCAGCCGGCTGACCTCCTGCGAGGCTCACCGCGGCGGGCCGTCGAAGCGGGACAAGAGTGCGTCGAGGTCCACGCTGCCAGGTCGCGGGCTAGGTATGTCGGCGGCCGTGAGCTCGATACCGAGCGCCGCGAAGGTCCGCAGGACGAGGCCGATCTCGGCTCCAGGCTTTCCAGCCTCGAGTCCGGCTAGCCACCGCATGCTGACTTCGGCCCGAGCTGCTAGTTCGGCCTGACTGAGGCCAGCGGCTCGACGCCTATCTCGGACCATCGCCCCTATGTCACGCACAGTCCTCAGTCTCACGACGACTACTCCTCAGTTGTGCACGAACATGCACATATTACAATGTGCATGTTCGTGCACACAACCGACGTGCATGTTCGTGCACAACCTGGAACGTGCATGTTCGTGCACGCGCACTGCTGTGGTTCCTTCTGAGTGCCGATCGCGGAGTCTGGGGCGATGGGTGCGGACGTGGGACAAGATGAAGGGATCGTCCGCCTGATCCTGCTCAACGGTCCACCGGGAGTGGGCAAGTCGACGGTCGCCCGCCGCTACCTCGATGACCATCCCCTGACGCTGCTGATCGAGGTCGACGATCTGCGGGTGGCGATGGGCGGCTGGCGAGAGCACGAGGAGTCCAAGGTCCGCGCTCGTGGGCTCGCCCTGGCGCTGGCACGGACGCACCTCGGCGCCGGGCACGACGTCGTCGTCCCGCAGTACCTCGCTCGCGTTGACTTCGTTGACGAGCTACAGGCGGTCGCATCCGAGCTCGGCGCGGAGTTCAAGCACGTGGTGCTGGCCGACGGTCGCCAGGCGGTCGCGCAGCGCTTTCGGATCCGCCGCGCAGAGCTGCTCGCGATAGGCAGTCAACACCCGCAGGCCGATCTCGCTGACGATGACATCGATGCGGCCATCGCCGAGGCCGAACGCCGCCTTGCCGAGATGGCGGTCGATCGCCAAGACATGAGCGTCGTCCACCTCTCAGCCGTGGACGGCTACGAGGGGATGCTCGATGTACTCGGATAGCTCGCACGCCCCCTGAGCCGCGGCGACCCACACCGCTCGGGTCGCAAGACGGCCAGCGGTCACGGGCCGGACGCCACCACGCGGTGGGCGAGGCGTCGAGCGCTCGGCAGGTAGCCCGCGCTCAACGCGGTGATCCCGATCAGCGCCAGCAGACCAACCGGCCAGGCCACGACGATCACGGCGAGAACTCCGACGGCCAACGCCAGGTAGACCGCCCCGGTCACGGCGAGCGTGAGGACCGCGGCCCGCCGTCGCCAGCCCACCAGAACTCCCGGTGCACGTTCCGCCACTTCGTCCCCTCCAGTGATGCGTCGCCGATGGTACGCCACCGCAGCGATGGCACTCCTGGAGGGTCGGCGTGCTCCTGCGCGAACTCGCGAAGGGATGGCTGCGTGCCATCTGCGTGGCATGACGAATGGGACGTGGGCGGACCCGCCGGTCACTGGCGGACAGCGCTCAGGCGGGATCGGCTCCCTGGTCGGAGGCGAGCTCCTCTTGGCGCTCCTTCTCATCCTGAAGGGCCTGCAAAACCGCCATCATGATCTTGTTCATATCCTGAGCGCAGGCGCGAAAGCCCAGGTCAGAGGGGGTGCGCCAAGATGTCGTGCCATCTACGTGCCATAGCGAATCAGCCTCAGCGAGATCTGAGCCACATCAATCGACTCGCCTGTCATGAGGCGAACCGCCTCCGCGAGACGGTCGGGGAGCTCGTCGAGCTGCCGTGCTTGGGTGACGGCACCGCCGACTGTGGGAGATGTGGCGACCCAGTTGTGGCCGTCCCACGCGGTCGTCGCCTCTATCGTGGTCACGGCCGGCCTGAACGCTGTGGGCGCCGTGCTGGTTCCTCGTCGCCGTGGAGGACCAGCGGGTCGAGGTCGAGGCCGTTGGGCCAGACGACATCGCCGTCCACAACGCGCACCTGCGCGAAGTACGACGGGTCCTTCAGCGGCTCGAACATCGGGCCCCAGAGCTGTCCGGTGAGATCCGTGTCGTTCACCACGCCGTCGTCGAAGGTCACTCGGATCGCGTAAGGCGGGAGCACCTCGACGGCGACTGGCCTCGGGATCCGCTCGTATCGCTTCATGGCAACGGCTCGATCGTACCGGGGTCACGTCCATCGGCTGCCTGGCTCCACGCGCCATGGAGCTCGTCAACATGGAGCGCGTGCCATGCGCGCACGAGGCGCAGTGCTCGGCGGGGCAGTGAGCCTGCGTACACCGTGCCGTCGTCGATGCGGATCAGAGCCTCATGTGCTCCGTAGCGGGCATGGAAGTGCGGTGGCGGATGGTCGGCCCAGTACATCGTGATGACGATCCCGTAGAAGCTCGACAGACGAGGCACGCTCAACCGCCCCCGACGAGTCCGCCGAAGGTGTCGTCCAAGCGGGCCATGACGGCATCGTTGGTCTCGGAGAAGAGGTGGCCGTAGACGTCGGCGGTGATCTGGACGGAGCTGTGCCCGAGCCATCGGCTCACCTGGAGGAGGTTCGCTCCGGTCTCGACCCAGAGCGGGACCGCGGAGTGCCGCAGGTGATGGAAGCGCAGCGCCGGGAACCCGGCGGCCTCCCGCGCAGGCTTCCAGACATCGCCGTGCCAGTTGCCGGCGTGGATCCGGCCACCGCGGGCAGCGGTGAACACCAGCGCGTCTCGGTCCTTGGCGCGCAGCTCCATGCGTCTGAGGTGCTCGGTGAGGAGAGCAGTCAGGAAGCCGGGCATCGGTACCGAGCGACGGCCGGACGCGGTCTTCGGCTCTGCTCGTTCGGGTCCCACCTGGGGTGCTGTCTCGGTGACGTGGAGCTGGCGGTTGGCGAAGTCGAGGCGTCCGACTCGGAGCCCGACGATCTCTGCGAAGCGCAGTCCGCACACGCCGGCTACGTAGACCATCGGGCGCCATGTCGTGGGCACGGCGTCGGCGAGTCGGACGAGCTCGTCAGGGTGGAGGATGGTGACTCTGGTCTTGGGGATCGAAGGCAGCCGGACGCCTCGGATCGGTGCGCGGTCGATCAGCTCGAGGTCGGCGGCCGTTCGCAGCGCCGATCGCAGCACGGCGTAGACCGAGTGGGTCGTGCCTGCTCCGAGAGACAGCGTGAGCGTGGCGACGAAGCGCTGGGCTTCCTGCGGTCGGAGCCCGGACAAGGAGACGCCGCCCAACGCTGGCTTGATGTGCATGCGGATGGCACTGGCGTCGCGAGCGAGGGTTCCGGGACGCTTGTGCAGCGAGTGCTTCGTGTGCCACTGATCGAGCCACTCACCGACGGTGAGGTCGTCGCCCAGTCGGTGCGGGACGAAGGTGCCGCGGAGCATGTCCGCCTCTGCGGTAGCGAGCCACCGAGCCGCGTCCGCCTTGGCGGTAAAGGTGGTTGGTGCGGCCGTGCCGTCGGGGAGCCGTGCCTGGTAGCGGCCGGACGGCAGGCGACGGACAGCTCCGAACTGTCGTCTGCCCATGGGCGAACCTCCGGGGCGGCGGTCGCGTAGACCGCGACGGGCGAACGGGGACTCAGGAGTCCCGAGGAGGGTCGACCAGGACTGGCCGGCGACGCGAGGTCAACGCTACCGCCGGGGTGCGACAGCCGCCGTTGCGACGGAACGTGTCAGCGGGGGTGAGACACCCCTTCAGACGGCTTGGGTGGCGAGTGGCGTCTCCTCGGGAGGGTTGATCCATGTTGTCTCGGGGATCTGGGGTGCGCTTGGCGGCCGGCGGAATCGTTCGGGACGTGCGGTGT
>DATCYI010000538.1:0-5380 GCA_036570385.1 Acidimicrobiales bacterium
GGACAGGGCTCGCACCAGCTCACCGTCATGGCCCGAGCGCACGGCCTCGCGCTGCTGCCCGACGGCGAGGGCGTCGCGGCCGGTGACCCCGTCCGGGTGCTGCTGACCGCCCAGGTCTGACCAGCCCGGTCCTGCCGTCCGGGGGTTGTGCCCAGCGCGTCGCCAGTACGCTGCCGGAGGTGGACGACTCGACCGAGGTGAGCGATGTGCCCAGGCCGCTCGTCGACTCGTTCGGGCGGGTGCACCGAGACCTGCGCATCTCCGTCACCGACCGCTGCAACTTCCGCTGCACGTACTGCATGCCTGCGGAGGGCATGACCTGGTTGCCCCGCGACGAGGTGCTCACCTTCGAGGAGCTCGAGCGGGTCGCCCGCCTGCTGGTCGAGCGCCACGGCGTCGACTCGATCCGCCTCACCGGTGGCGAGCCGACCGTGCGGGCCCACCTCCCGGTGCTGGTCGGCAAGCTGGCCGCCCTCCCCGTCGACCTCGCGCTGACGACGAACGGCGCCACCCTGCGCCTCTGTGCCTCGGACCTCGCCACCGCGGGCCTCCAGCGGGTGAACGTGTCGCTCGACTCGCTGCGGCCCGAGCGCTTCGCCGAGCTCACCCGCCGCGACGAGCTCGCAGCGGTGCTCGACGGGATCGACGCTGCGGTCGAAGCCGGCCTCGGCCCGGTGAAGGTGAACGTCGTGGTGGTGCGGGGAAGCAACGACGACGAGATCGTCGACCTGGCCCGCTACGGCCGCGAGCGCGGCGTCATCGTCCGCTTCATCGAGTTCATGCCGCTCGACGGCGGCGACACGTGGCAGTCCGACCAGGTCGTGTCGCAGCAGGAGATCCTCGAGGTGGTGGCCGCGGCCTTCCCGCTCGAGCCTCTCACCCGGGGCAGCGAGCCCGCCGAGCGCTTCCGCTACCTCGACGGCGGCGGCGAGGTGGGCATCATCCCGTCGGTCACCCGCCCGTTCTGCGAGCAGTGCGACCGGATCCGGCTCACCGCCGACGGCCAGCTGCGCAGCTGCCTCTTCTCACTCGAGGACCACGACCTGCGCGGCGTGCTGCGAAGCGGCGGCTCCGACGACGACCTCTCGGCCGCCATCGAAGCCTGCGTGGGCGCGAAGTGGGCCGGCCACGCCATCAACCAGGTGCAGTTCGTGCGTCCCCGGCGGTCGATGAGCCAGATCGGCGGCTGAGCAGCCTGACGGGGCCGCCACGGAGCCCCGCCGACCTCCAGGAGTAGGCTTCACGACCATGTCCGACCGCGGCCTCACCCACCTCGATCCGCTGGGCAGGGCCCGGATGGTCGACGTCACGCCCAAGGAGCCGAGCCACCGTCGCGCGGTGGCCCGAGCGAGGGTGCACATGCAGTCCGACACGGCCTCGCTGGTCGCCCGGGGCGGGCTCACGAAGGGCGACGTCCTTTCCGTGGCACGGGTCGCCGGCATCCAGGCGGCCAAGCGCACGTCCGACCTGATCCCGCTGTGCCACCCGCTGCTGGTCGGCGCGGTGCTGATCAACTTCCGCATCGAGGACAACTACATCGAGGTGGAGGCGGCGGTCGACACAGTCGATCGCACCGGCGTCGAGATGGAAGCCCTCACCGCGTGCTCCGTGGCGGCGCTGACGATCTACGACATGTGCAAGTCGGTCGACCGAGCGATGGTGATCGGCGACATCGCCCTCTGGGAGAAGACGGGCGGGCGCTCCGGGCACTACCGCCGCGGCCCGCTCGACGACGATCTCGACCTCGGGCTGTAGCGCCGCCGCCACAAAGGGTGCTTGCTGGAGCGCGCCTCGTGCTCGCGAAAGATTGCACTCAGGCTGGTGACCGACGCCGGTTCGTAGTAGAAATGTAACGTTCGACGGTCGCCCGCAACGGGGTGGCAACCGATCTGCATCATCCGCCGGAGCGGAGCCGGGCGGCCGGGCATCCACCGATGCCCACCAGGCGCCAGGTACGTTCCTCAGAACGAAGGACGGCGACGGAAGCGTGACCACCGTGCTGGTACTTGTGATCTTGGCCATGATCTGGGCGGCGGTGCTCGTACCGCCCTACCTGCAGAACCGCCGGGAGAGCCGTCCCGGCGACTCGATCGCCTCGTTCCGCAACCAGCTCTCGGTCCTCGAGCGCACCACGCCCGGTGGCCGGTCGAGGGCGCTCTCCCGCTTCGACATGAGCCGCGACCGCGGCCAGGCCGGCGTCGTCGCCGGCTACGCCGCTCGCCAGGTCGCTCCCGTCACCGTGAACCGCGCCCAGCTCGGTCGCTCCGCCCCCTCGCATGCCGCCATGCGCCGCGCCGAGGCCCGCCGTCGCCGCCGCGACGTCTTCCTCACGCTCCTCGGCGCCGTCGGCGTCACCTTCCTCCTGGCCTTCGCCATGGGCGGCGCGGTGTGGATGCTCCACCTCGTCATCGATGCTGCGTTCGTCGGCTACGTCGGACTCCTCGTGAAGATGCAGCAGGCCGACACCGAGAAGGAGATGAAGGTGCGCTACCTCCAGCCCGCCACCCGCTCCGCCTCGTCCGACCAGCTGCTCCTGCGCCGCTCCGGCACCTGATCTCCCGCTTGGGGCGGCCGCGCTGCGTCGCGCTAGCCTTGCCTCTCCCTCGGGGGTGTAGCTCAGTTGGCTAGAGCGCTTCGGTCGCATCGAAGAGGCCGTGGGTTCGAATCCCATCACCTCCACAGGAACTGAAGGCCGAACGCGCTGGATCCCAGCGATTTCGGCCTTCACCCGTTTTCACGGGCAGAGGCTGTGAGAGGCCCTGTTGCGCCGCGTGGCGGCGACCACGGGTGTCACGTCCTTCCGGTCCCGCTCGTCCGGCGAGAGCTGCTCGAGCTCTTCCGCCGTCCAGATCCAGTCGTCTGCCATCACCGCGAGGGAACTGCGGCCCTATGACAACCGGGCTCGACCCAAGGCTACGGCGACCCAGGAGTGGCGAGCGCGTCCAGCGGGTCGCGTCGATGTCCTGAGGACCTCAGGCGGCCGCGACAAGCCGCCTCCGGTGCTGGTGAAGGCCAAGGGCGCGGCGAGGCGGGACGGGCACCGGCTCGCGCTCCATGCCCGCTGTCGGTCGTGATCGTGCGCCATCGACACGATGTGTGTGGCTTCTGCACGTTTGGCGGCTAGCGCACGAGTACGTCGACGACGTCGGGGTCAGTGGGTGAGGGCGGGGAGCGGTGACGTCGGCTGGGTGGGCCGCGCCTCCTCGAGGCTGCGTTGCATCTCGGTGGCGGGGACTGCGGCGCTGTAGTACCAGCCCTGGGCCAGCTCGCAGCCGTAGCGGTTGAGGAGGTCGGCCTGCACCTCTGTCTCGACGCCCTCGGCCACGACGGTGAGGTCGAGGCCCCGGGCCATCGACAGCAGCGCCTTGATCAGCGGGACCTCGTGCCAGGAGCGGGTGATGCCGGACAGGAAGCTGCGGTCGATCTTCAGCGTCTCGATGCGGCAGTGCTGGAGGCGGCGGAGCACGGAGCTGCCGGTGCCGAAGTCGTCGATGGCGATGCGGACGCCGAGAGCTCGCAGCGGCTCGAGCACCCGCGGCAGCTCGTCGATGTCGGACATCACGAGGTTCTCGCTGATCTCCAGCTCGATGCTCGCCGGGTCGACCCGGCACGACCGCAGCTCGGCGTCGACCCGCGCTGCGAGATCAGGGTTGGCCAGGGACCGGGCGGAGAGGTTCACAGCCATGTGGAGGTCATGGCCGGCGTCGCTCCAAGCCTTCGCCTGCGCGAACGCCTCCCGCCGCACGAAGTCGTCCATGGCCACCACGAGCCCCGTCTTCTCGGCCAGCGGGAGGAACGACCCCGGCAGGAGCAAGCCCTCGGTGGGGTGCTCCCAGCGGATCAGGGCCTCGGCTCCGGTGATGCGACCGGTGCTCAGCTCGACCTGCGGCTGGTAGTGCACCCGCAGCTCGTCGTTCTCCAGCGCCCGGTGGAGGTGGCCCTCGAGGCGCAGCTGGTCGCGCTTGGGCGACGACACGGTGGCGACCTCGACGGCGAACGTGCCGCCGCCGGCCGCCTTGGCGGTGTACATCGCCGCGTCGGCGTACTGGAGCAGCGACTCGTAGGTGCAGCCGTGCACCGGCGACACAGCGATGCCGATGCTGCACGACACGAAGAGCTCCTGGTCGGCCATCTCGAAGGGCTCCCGCAACGTCGCCAGGAGCCGCTCGGCCAGGCGCCTGCCGTCGTCCACGCCACCGAGGTCAGGGGCGAGGACGATGAACTCGTCGCCGCCGAGGCGAGCGAGGGTCTGCCCGGCATCGAGGACGGAGAGCAGTCGAGCGCCGACCGCGCGGATGAGCTCGTCACCGGTGTGGTGCCCGAGGCTGTCGTTGACCTCCTTGAACCGATCGAGGTCGACGAAGAGCAGCCCGACGCCGCGGTCCGCCCCGACCGCGTCGAGCGCCTGCACGGCGCGATCTTCGATGAGCACCCGGTTGGGGAGGCCGGTGATCCGGTCGTGGGTGGCGGCGTGGCGCATCCGGTCGACCAGCTTGGCGTTCTCGAGCGCGGTGGCAGCATGATCGGCCAGCCCGGAGAGCCGCCGGATCAGCTCGGCGTCGGTCTCCTCCGCATGGTCGTGCTCGGCGAAGCCGGCGTTCACGAACCCGAGGAGCTCGCCCCGCGAGTGGATCGGCACCGCTGCTATGCGCACGAGCCCGAAGGCTATGAGCGACCGCTTGATCGCAGGAGAGGCGCGGTCGAGATCGGTGACGACCGGGCGAGGATCGGCGGCCAGCATGGGGATGGCCGGTACGTCGACCTGCGAGAAGACGTGAGCATCGAGCCCGGCGCCCGACTCGTCCTCGATCGTCGCGGCCACGACGGCGAGCTCGCCCGTCGCCGTGTCGTAGAGGCTCACGCAGGCAGCGGTGCACGACACCACCTGCGGAACTGCCTCGCAGAGGCGGTCAGCGATCTCCTGCGAGCCGGCCACCTCGGCGAGCTTGCGAGCCAGCGTGAGCAGGGCCTCGGCGGTGTCGCGGTCGCGCCGGGCTGCTTGCAGCGACCCGATGACGTTGAGCGCTGCCGCCGCATGGTTGGCGTAGGCGATCAGCAGGCGCTCGTCGGTGTTCGATCCCCTGGTCCCGCCGGGGAACACCGCGGCCATCCGCCCGAACTCGCGCTCGCCCGATCGCACCGGGACCGACACCACGCCAGGGCGGGAGTCGAGGTCGCCGGCGAGCAGCTGCCTCGCCAGCTCGTCGCCCTCGTCGGCCGCCAGCCCCAGGGTCTGGATCCGGTGACGCCCGTCGCCCGGGTCGACGACCAGGAGGTGCTGCGGCGCGGGCAGGGCGCGGCCGACGTGGCCGATGATCCGAGAGAGGAGGCCGTCGACGTCGTCGACCGCCACGAGGTCGCTGGCCATCGACTGCAGCTC
>DATCYI010000539.1:0-10043 GCA_036570385.1 Acidimicrobiales bacterium
GCGGCGGGCCTTCCAACGGCTCGACTCGGGCACCGGCCGGGCGATCGATGCCTGGCGCCAGACCTTCACGAAGCGCTGGCCGGCGGTGACGAGCGTGAGCACCAGCATCACCCAGAGCACGGGGATGAGCAGCGAGTCGAAGAGGAGGCCGACTCCGAGGGCGATGATGCGCTCGGCACGCTCCATGAGACCGCCGCGGGCGTCGAAGCCGAGCGACTCGGCCTTGGCCCGCTCGTAGGAGATCAGCATCGAGGCGGCCAGCACGGCGAGGGGCAGCACCGCGATGCGGCCGTCGTGGACGGTGGAGAGGTACCAGGCGACGCCGCCGAGGAGCAGGGAGTCGGTGACCCTGTCGCTGACGGAGTCGAAGAACGCGCCACGGGGCCCGGCCGTGCCGGACGCCTTGGCGACGGCGCCGTCGAGCAGGTCGGGCAGCGCGCAGAGGACGAGCAGCAGCAGGCCGCCGCGCAGGGCGCCGTTGGCTATGGCCACGGAGGCGGCGCCGGCCAGCAGGACGCCGGCAGCGGTGAGGTGGTCGGCCGAGATGCCGGCCCGTCGGATGTTCGCACCGACGGGCTTGAGGCCTTGCTCGAAGCTGGATCGCCAGCGGCCGTCGAACATGTGGGATCCCCTGAGGGTCGGGAGCGGTCTCGAGTGCTTGCTGCAGGCTAACAGCGGCCCTCCGGAACCGGCGTCATCCGCGGCGGGCCCAGAGCGCGGTGAGGCGCGCCAGCAGGTGCTCCCAGTGAGGGAAGACGAGGTGGTGCGAGGCGTCCGGCAGCACCTCCACGTCGGCGTTCGGGAGCCGGCCTGCGAGCCACTCCCCCACGGCCGGCGGCGACACGCCGTCGCGCTCGCCGTGGACGCTGATCACCGGCGCGGAGATCCCGCTGAGGTCCAACCCGGGCTCGAGCTGGAGCTCGATGTCGCGCTGCAGGCCCCCGAGGCCCTGCTGCACGGAGGCCATGAGCGCCACCGCCATCTGCTCCGCCGCGCCGGGGACCATCGCCAGCTCGGCGCGGCCCTCGTCGCCGGCGCCCTCGAGCACGTGCTCAAGCGCCATGTCGGGCGCGAGCGGCTGGGGCACCAGGTAGGGCGCGACCTCCGCGGCCAGCTCCTTGGGCGGGACCTCGGCGGCGAGCTCCACGAAGGGTCGGCGGCGCGGACCGAGCTCGGCCACCAGGTCCGCATCTGCGTACGCCTCCACCGGCGGGAGCGTGCCCACCAGCAGGACTGCACGGACCCTCGGGTGCAGACCGGACGAGGGCGACGCCGCGCCAAGCGAGAAGAGGCCGCCGGCCGACCAGCCGAGGAGGGCGACCTCTTCGACGCCCAGCGAGTCGAGGGCATGGGCGATGTCGTCGCCGAGCTCCACCAGGCCCCCGCCGCCCGGATCGCTGTCGCCTGAGCCCGGGCGGTCGATCGCGATGAGCCGCACGCCGCAGGCTCGGGCGATGTCGTCGTCGGGGTGGCGAGCGAGGCGCGAGTCGGGGGTGCCGTGCAGGTACACCACCGGCACGCCGCCGGGGTCGCCCACGTCGTCGAGGGCCAGCGAGCGGCCGTCGGGCAGGCGGATCAGGTGCGTCGGCTCCACGAGCGCACGTTAGGGGGCTCGAGCGGATGGGCGGAGTCGTTGGATCGGCGAGCCGGGGGCGTTCCTGGCTAGGACGCACGACGAAGGCGCAGCCATAGCTGCGGCGAGGAGGAGGACGACGCCAGGGACGCCATCCGGCCGGCGAGACAGCGGCGACCGCCTATCCGCTCGAGCCCTGGCGGGGATACCCTCGCCTCACAAGCCGATCCCTGAACTGGAGGGAGCTCGTGCCGTTCGTCTCCTCTGAGAAGATCCGCAACGTGGCCTTGGTCGGTCACAGCGGCGCCGGGAAGACCACCCTCGCCGAGGCGCTGCTGCACCGAGCTGGCGCCATCAGCCGCATCGGGCGGGTGGAAGACGGCTCCACCGTCTGCGACCACGACCCCGAGGAGCAGCGGCGCGGGATCTCCCTGTCGTTGGCCGTGGCGCCCTTCGATTGGAAGGGCCACAAGGTGAACCTGCTCGACACGCCCGGCTACGCCGACTTCATGGGCGACGTCATCGCGGCGCTGCGGGTGGCCGACCTCGCCGTGCTCGTGGTCTCCGCGGTGGACGGGGTGGAGGTCCAGACCGAGGCGGTCTGGCGAGAGGCCGCTCGGCTTGGCGTGCCCCGGATGGTGGTCGTCAACAAGCTCGACCGCGAGCGGGCCAGCTTCGAGCGCACGCTGGACCAGCTGCGTGAGCGGCTCGGCGCCGGGATCGCGCCGGTCGAGCTGCCGATCGGGGCGGAGAGCGGGTTCACCGGGATCGCCGACCTGCTCACCGACACGGCCCACATCTACGAGGGAGGCGTGCCCCGCGAGGAGGCGATCCCCGATGACATGGAGGCGCTCGAGCACCAGGTCCACGACAACCTCGTCGAGGGCATCGTCGTGGCCGACGACGCGCTGCTGGAGCGCTACCTCGACGGCGACGCTCCTTCGCTGAGCGAGCTCGAGCACGCGCTCACGCTCGGCATCGAGACGGCCGCCGTGTTCCCGGTGGTCTGCGCCTCGGCCACCACGGAGGTGGGCATCGACCGCCTGGCCGACCTGCTGGTCGAGATCGGCCCTCCCCCCTCCGACCGGCCCACCGTCGTCACCACCGGCGACACGGAGGTGGAGGTGCCGGCCGACGCGTCCGCCGAACCGCTGGCGTTCGTCTTCAAGACCATCGCCGATCCCTTCGTGGGGCAGATCTCGCTGCTGAAGGTGGCCTCGGGCACGATCCGCAACGACGACCACCTCCGCAACAGCCGCACCGGCACCGACGAGCGCCTGCACGGCCTCTTCGTCGTCCGGGGCAAGGAGCACGAGCCGGTCGAGGCCCTCGCCGCCGGCGACATCGGCGGCGTCGCCAAGCTGGGGGGCACCACCACCGGCGACACCCTGGCCCCGCCCGGGCAGCCGGTCGCCGTCGCGCCGATCACCGCTCCCCCGGCGGTGTTCGCGGTCGCCGTCGTGCCCAAGACCCAAGCCGACGACGACAAGCTCGCCACCGCCCTGCACCGCCTCCAGGAGGAGGACCCGGTCCTCGTGGTGGAGCGGGACGAGGAGACGCACCAGACGGTGCTGCGAGGCAGCGGCGAGACCCACCTCGCCATCGCCCTGGAGCGACTCGAGCGCAAGTTCGGGGTGGCCGTCACGACCGACGACGTGAAGATCCGCTACCGGGAGACGATCGGCACGGCCGCCGAAGCCGAGGGCCGGCACAAGAAGCAGTCGGGTGGCCACGGCCAGTTCGCCGTCGCCACCGTGCGGCTCGAGCCGCTGGAGCGCGGCGGGGGCTTCGAGTTCGTGGACAAGATCGTCGGGGGCGCGATCAGCCGCACCTACATCCCCGCGGTGGCCAAGGGCATCGAGGAGGCCATGGCCCGCGGCGGGGTGAACGGCTACCCAGTGGTCGACGTCCGGGCGGTCCTGCTCGACGGCAAGGAGCACAGCGTCGACAGCTCCGAGATGGCGTTCCGGGCCGCCGGGCGCCTCGCCTTCCGGGAGGCGATGGCGTCCGCTGATCCGGTTGTGCTGGAGCCTGTGGCCCACGTCGACGTCACCGTTCCCGCCGAGGTGCTCGGCGACGTCATGGGCGACCTCAACGCGCGGCGGGGCAAGGTGCTCGGCACCCAGGCCGACGAGACCGGCGAGCAGGTCATCTACGCGCTGGTCCCCGAGAGCGAGCTGGCCCGCTACGCCGTCGACCTGCGATCGCTCACTGGTGGGCGCGGGCGCTTCCTGGCCGAGCACGACCGCTACGAGCCGCTGCCGGCCCACCTCGTCGAGAGCATCCGCCAAGACGTGCATGACGTCGAGTGACGTCGGGAAGCACTCACCCCATGACTCACCCCGAGGTCTTCGTCTGATGGCTCCCCGCCCGCCTGCCGACGCCGTGGTGGCGCTGCGCTCCCTCCCCCGCCGCTACCGGGGCCTCTTCGCCGGTCTCGGCGACGACGAGTCGCCCGACGACCTAGCGCATCGGGTGGGGGCCGGTGGTCGTTCTGCGTTCGACCACGTCGCGGCGGCCAGCCGCAGCCTCACCACCCAGGACCGGGCCCTGGAGCAGGTGCTGGTGGAGGACTCGCCCACGCTCGACCCCGCGTCGCAGGACACCCACGAGCGGGAGGCGGAGCAGCAGCCCGGCGGATCGGTCGACGAGCGCCTGAGCGAGCTCGACATCGACGCCACCCGCCTGGCTGATCGGGCCGAGCACCTGGGCGCCAGCGACTGGGCTCGCAGCGGCCGGCGCGACGACGGCAGCGAGGTGTCGGCCGCCGACATCGTCTGGTTCGCCGTCGACGACGCTCTGACCCACCTCGGCGCAGCGGAGAAGGTGCTGGCCGAGGTCCGCGCTCAGCGCTGACGGCGACCCCAGCGACGCGCAACCGGCCCAGGTCGGACAGCGTCACCGGTTGGCGCAGCCCACCGGTGACGCTCCGACCGCCGGCGAGCGAAGCGAGCTTCGGCGCTCGGAACCACAGGATGCCGCCGAAGGCGACCTGGCCCTCAGCCGACCGCCAGGTCGGACCAGTCCTCGGGGTTCTCCTCGGTGAAGTGGGCGACGATCTCGCCGTCGACGCCGTCGACCAGCACGAGGCCGCGGGTCTTGGGCGGCTCCTCCGAGGAGTAGAGGAGGATCCGCCAGGTGGGTCGGCTGCGGAGCCCGCGCCAGCCGAGCTGGGCCGACGCGTGGCCCACAGCGAACCCGACCTCGCGGGTGGCGGCCACCAGCGCGTCGCGCTCGTCGAAGTCGAGGTTCCACCCGGCTACGAGGTGGTAGGCGCCCAGCAGCACCAGCAGGATGCCGGCGCCGAGGAAGCCGCCGTTCACCAGCACGCCGTCGCCGGTGCCGGTCAGGGCCCATGCCGCGAGGCAGGCCACGCCTAGCGCCAGGTAGAGGTAGCCGGGGATGCGGCGCCGGTTGTTGTTCGGGAACACGTAGGGCCCGACGAACTCCGAGGCGTTGAGGTCCTCGGGCAGCTCGTCGCGGACCTCGGCGTCGCTGCGCACGTCGCTGGTGGGTTCATCGGCCATGACGCCCCGACGGTACCGGTGCACGCGACGGGCGGGCCAAGCGACCCTCATCGGTCCCCGGGCGCGGCGGCGCGCCTGCCCCGATCGGGACAGGCGCGCCGCTGGTGAAAGGAGGTCGGCTCAGCCGAGCAGGCTGTCGACGAACTCCTGGTTCTCGGCGGCCCAAGCCGCCACGCCGGCGGCGGGATCGTCAGGGTTGTCCTGGAAGATCGCAGCCTCGAGCGAGCCGAGCTGGTCGTCGTCCATCTCGAAGGCGCTGATCGCCTCCGCCAGGTCCGGGAACTCCTCGCTGAAGCCCTTGCGAGCGATGGTGTGGATCTCCTCGGCCGCACCCATGGCGCCCTCAGGATCCTCGAGGTCCCTGATCGGGAACGCCGCGTAGGCCCAGTGCGGGCGCCACAGCGTCACGACGATCGGCTCCTCGGCCTCGGTCGCCTCCTTGAGGGCGGCGAGCATGGCGGTGGTCGACGACGTGGTCAGCTCGTAGCCGTCGAGGCCGTAGGCCGGCATGGCCTCGTCGCGCGTGACGCGGGTGAGGCCGGCGCCGGCCTCGATGCCGACGATCTCGCTGCCGAAGGTGTCCTCCATGCCTGCGAGGTCGGCGATGGTCGTGGCATCGACGTACTCGGGCACGGCGATGGTGAGCTTGGCGTTGTCGTACCAGACGCCGAGGTCCTCGACCTGGTCGCCGTACTGCGTCCAGTAGTCCTCGTGGGTGATCGGCAGCCAGGTGTCGAAGAAAAGGTCGAGGTCGCCCTCGGCCACGCCCACGAAGGTCGGGGCCACGTCGAGCTGCTCGAGGGTGACGTCGAAGCCGTTCTCCTCCAGCACGTGCTGCCAGAGGTACGTCACGGCGATGTCCTCGTCCCACGGGATGTACCCGATGGTGACGGAGCCGCCGCTCTCGTTGGCGGTGCCCTCGTCGGTGGACTCCGCGGTGCCCTCTGTGGTGGCGGCGTCGTCATCGTCGTCGCCGCAAGCCGCGGCAGTCAGAGCGAGGACGCCGACCATCAAAGCTCCGAGGAACCTCAGTCGGGGGTTTCGCATTGTGTTGCTCTCCTTGTTGTTGGGTGAGATGGGTCGCGGCGGCCCGTTCGGGGGCGCGCCGAAGTGAGCGCGGCGCGGCCGGGGCCGCGCCACTGGAGGTCAGATCGCTCCGGCGGTCCGGCGCTCGGCGCGGGCGACCGCTGAGCGGTCGGAGAGAGAGCCGGTGAGGCGGTCGAGGTAGACCGCGAGGATCACGACGGCGAGCCCGCCCTCGAAGCCTCGGCTCAGCTGGAGCCGGGTGACGCCCTCGTAGACGACCGCTCCCAGACCGCCCGCTCCGACCATGCCGGCGATCACGACCATCGACAGCGCCAGCATGATCACCTGGTTGACGCCCGCCATGATCGTGGGCATCGCCAGCGGGATCTGGACGCGGGAAAGGATCTGCCAGGGGTGGGCGCCGAACGCGTGGCCGGCCTCCACCATCTCGCGGTCGACCTGGCGCAGGCCCAGCTCCGTGAGGCGCACGCCGGGCGGCATGGCGAACACGATCGTGGCCATCACGCCCGGCACGATCCCGATGCTGAAGAAGAACAGCGCCGGGATCAGGTACACGAACGCCGGCATCGTCTGCATCAAGTCCATCGCGGGGCGCACGACCTGCGACGCGCGGTCGCTACGAGCGGCGAGGACGCCGAGTGGGAGGGCGATCCCCATGGCGCAGATGCTCGCCACGATGATCAGCGCCAGGGAGTCCATCGCCGGGTCCCACAGGCGCATGCTCTGCACGAGCAGGAGCCCGAGGATCGAGAACAACCCGAAGCGCCAGCCCCGCAGGGCGAGACCGAGCACCGACAGGATGACGGCGAGGCCGACCGCGGGGACCGCGTCGAACAGGTCGCTGATCCCGGTCACGCTGGAGTCGATGACGGAGTCGACGAAGTCGAGCGCGAAGGCGAGGTTCTCGTCGGCCCAGTCGACGACGTCGCTGAACCAGTCGCCCACGTGGATGCGAGGCAGCTCGCTCATGAGCCAGCCTCCGAGTCCTGGGTGGACAGCGCGTTGAGAAGGGTGACCCTCGGGATCACTCCGACCAGGCGCTTGGCGTCGTCGAGCACGGCCAGCGGCACGGGAGTCTGGGCCGAATCGGCGAAGAGATCGGCGCAGAACGTGTCGGCGGACACCGTGACCGGGTTGGTGTCGACGAGGCCTTGCAGGTCGGTGCGTCCCTCGCGCACCGCGTCGGCCACGTCGTTCTCGTGCACCACGCCGACGAGCGCGCGATGGCGGTCGACGACGAAGAGCGCGTTGACCTGGCTCTCGCGGATGAGCTTGTGGGCGGCGCGGGGACCCTGCTCGCTGCCCAGCACCGCTACGGGGCGCTCCATCACCGATGCAGCAGTGAGCACGCGGGTGCGGTCGACGTCCTGGATGAACTGCGCCACGTAGTCGTTGGCAGGGTCGTTGAGGATCTGCTCGGCCGTGCCGATCTGCACGATCCGACCGTCGCGCATCATGGCGATGCGGTCACCGAGGCGCATCGCCTCGTTGAGGTCGTGGGTGATGAACAGGATCGTCGTGCCCAGGTTGCCCTGGATGTCGACCAGCTGGTCCTGCATCTCCCGGCGGATGAGCGGGTCGAGGGCGCTGAAGGCCTCGTCCATCAGCATGATGTCGGTGCCGGTGGCGAGGGCCCTGGCCAACCCCACCCGCTGGCGCATGCCGCCCGACAGCTCGCCGGGCAGGGAGTCGCCCCAACCGTCGAGGCCGACCAGCGTGAGGGCCTCAGCCGCCTTCTTCTCGCGATCCGCGCGGTTCACGCCGCGGACCTCCAAGCCGTACGCAGCGTTCTCGCCCACCGTGCGGTGAGGGAACAGCGCGAAGTGCTGGAAGACCATGCTGACTCGGTCCTGGCGGACCTTGCGCAGCTCCTTCGCGTGCAGCGCAGCGATGTCCTTGTCGCCGACGAACATCGACCCGGCGGTCGGCGCCAGCAGGCCGTTCACCATCCGGATCAGCGTCGACTTGCCGGAGCCCGACAGGCCCATGACGACGAAGATCTCGCCCTTGCCGACCTCGAACGAGGCGTCGATCACCGCTGCCGTCAACCCCTCGGAGCGCAGCTCGTCGCGGGAGGCACCGGCCCGGAGCCGCTCGACGGCCTGAGCCGGATGGCGTCCGAAGACCTTGAAGAGCCCTGAGGCCCGCACGACCGGTGCGTCCGCCATCAGCGTCGCTCCTCGATCGTGCCTGTAGCGCAGTACGCGCTCCTGTTGCTCGCCCGCATGTCTCCCTTCTGGCCCCAGCGGCTCTCACCAGGCCCGGTCAGGCGGCTGCATCACCGATCCAGATATGACCAGCGACGGATACCGCCTTCGATCCGACGGCACCGCACCCTGCGACGTGACGGGTCGAGCACACCAGAGGGGCGCCCGCCCGCAGTCGCTGTGGTCCCAGGCTAGGCCGTCGCGCGGCCGATCCGGCGAATCCCCGGATCGGGCTAGGCGGCCTCAGGTCGGCCAGGCGGCCCGCAGGAGCGAGCCCGCGTCGGCCAGGCTGACCGGCAGCACGCGGGTCTCGGCCGTCACCCCTATGAAGTTGGCGTCGCCCTGCCAGCGGGGCACGCAGTGCACGTGGAGGTGGTCGGACTGCGAGCCGCCGGCGGCCGCTCCGAGGTTCAGCCCCACGTTCACCGCCTCGCAGCGGAAGGCCGCCTTGAGAGCGGCCACGGCGTCGCGCACCGTCGACCAGAGCTCTGCGTGCTCATCGTCGCTCAGGGCCTCGAGCTCGCTCACCGCCCGGTTCGGCAGCACCATCAGGTGGCCGGACGTGTAGGGGAACAGGTTGAGCAGCGCGAAGCAGGTCTCGCCGCGGTGGACGATCCCCGCTGCCTCGTCGCCCTCCTCGTCGGCCCCGGCGAGGATCCGCTCGAACAGCGACCGCCCCGCCGCCTCTCCCTCGCTGGGCAGCAGGCGCGAGTCGGCCAGCTTCGACACGTAGGCAGACCGCCACGTGGCCCACAGGTGGTCAAGCGGCATGGTCCCCCCAAGGCTCCCCCCAAGATCTGTGGGCGCACAGGCACGCATTGCGTGCTCTGGCGCCCACAGATCTTGTCGTTTTCGGCGTCGTCGGGGTCGCGGTCACAGCTTTGCGGTGACCTCGGCGCGGAGCCGGTCGACGAAGTCGTCGGCGTGCACGTCTCGCTCGGGCGCGTCGGCGCCCCGCTGGTTCACGCCGACGGTGCCGGCGTCCACGTCGCTGTCGCCCACCACCAGGATGTACGGCAGCTTCTCGAGCTTGGCCTTGCGGATCCGGGCCCCGAGGGGCTCTTCGGCCTCGACGAGGCTCGCGCGGAACCCGTCGGCGACCAGCCGGTCGACGAGGCGAGCCGCGTAGGCCTGGTGGTCGCTGCGCACCGGCAGCACCCGAACCTGCTCGGGGGCCAGCCACGCTGGGAACGCCCCGGCGAAGTGCTCGACGAGCACCCCGAAGAAGCGCTCGATCGAACCGAACAGCGCCCGGTGCAGCATGATCGGCAGGTGGCGCTCGTTGTCGGCGCCGATGTACTCGAGCTCCAGCCGTGCGGCCATGTTGAAGTCGTACTGGATCGTCGACAGCTGCCAGCTGCGGCCGATGGCGTCGCGCACCTTCACGTCGATCTTGGGGCCGTAGAACGCTCCGCCCCCCTCGTCGATGTCGTACTCGACGCCCTCCGCCTTCAGAGCCGCCTCGAGAGCGGCCTCCGCGGCGGCCCAGCCCTCGTCGGTGCCCACCGACTTCTCGGGCGGGCGGGTGGAGAGGCTGGCCGTGAAGTCCTCGAACCCGAAGGCCCGCAGCACGGACATCACGAACCGCAGCAGGTCCTGGATCTCCTGCGGCGCCTGCTCGGGCGTGCAGAAGATGTGGCTGTCGTCCTGGGTGAAGCCCCGGATCCGCAGCAGGCCGTGCAGGGTGCC
>DATCYI010000540.1:0-3506 GCA_036570385.1 Acidimicrobiales bacterium
CTTCGTGCGCAGGCGGAACCGACGCAACCGGGCCTCGATCGCCTCGCCGTGGCCGAGCTCGACGTCGAGCAGCACCTCGTCGTCGGCCAGGCGGGTGGCGCGCAGCCATGCATCGACCTTGCCCGTGGGCTGGAGCAGCAACGACGGGGCCGAGGCTCCGATGGCCAGGCCCGCGATCTCCTGGCTGAGCTGACCCTGCAGGAAGTCGACCGCCTCCGGACCCCAGACGCGCAGCACGTCTCGCTGGTACGGGGTAGCCGCGCGCTCGAGGTGTAGGTCGGGGACGATCGGCACGAACCCGACGCTACCGCCCTGACCGGAGGAGCCCGCTCAGCCGCCGCTCGGCTGGTGCGCTCGACGGGCCGCGGTCATGCGTCGGGCCGCAGGGATGGCCGCGAGCAGGGCCCGCGCCTTGTTCCGGCACTCCATGTCCTCGTGCTCGGGCACGCTGTCGACCACGATCCCGGCGCCGGCCTGCACCGAGGCGCGACCGTCGTCGGCCACCACGAGGGTGCGGATGGCGATGGCGGTGTCGATGTTGCCGGAGAAGTCGAGGTAGCCGACCACGCCCGCGTAGGGGCCGCGCTTCGTGAGCTCCAGCGAGTCGATGATCTCCATCGCCCGCACCTTCGGAGCGCCAGAGACGGTGCCCGCTGGAAGGGTCGCCCTGAGGACGTCGATGGCGCTCTTGTCGCTCCGCAGCCGGCCCGACACCTGTGAGGTCATGTGCATGACGTGGCTGTAGCGCTCGAGGGTCATGCGCTCGTCGACGGTCTCGCTGCCGTACTCGACGACGCGGCCCACGTCGTTGCGGGCCAGGTCGATGAGCATCACGTGCTCGGCGATCTCCTTCGGGTGCTCCAGCAGCTCGGCGCCGAGCCTGCGGTCCTCCTCGTCGGTGCTCCCCCGGCGCCGCGTGCCGGCGATCGGGCGCGAGATCACCGTGCCGTCGAGCAGCTTCACCATCGGCTCGGGCGACGACCCGACGAGGGTCACGCCGGGCTGGCGAACGAAGTACATGTAGGGGCTCGGGTTGACCTGGCGCAGCACCCGGTACACGTCGAAGGGGTGCGCGTCGAGGTCGAGGTCGAACCGCTGCGAGAGGACGGCCTGGAAGACGTCGCCGGCGAGGATGTGCTCCTTGATGACCTCCACGGCCCGGCAGTAGGCGTCGCCACCGAAGGTCGATCGCACCTCCGGGAGCGCCTCTTCCAGGTCGGGCGGCTCGACCAGCGGCTCGTCGATCGGACGAGCGCCGTCGGCCGCGAGCTGCTCAAGGCGGACGGCGGCAGCGTCGTAGCGAGCGTCGAGCTCGTCGTCGCTCAGGCCGGGCTCGACGAGCACGTTCTCGATCAGCGTGACCCGCTGGCGCCAGTGGTCGTAGGCCGCCAGCTGCCCGATGACGCCGACCATCGCGTCGGGGTAGCCCTGGTCGTCATCGGGGACGTCGGGCAGGCGCTCGACCTCGCGCACGACGTCGTAGCCCAGGTAGCCCATGATCCCGCCGTGCAGCGGTGGCAGGCCCTCGATGGCCGGCGCCCGCCAGGCCGCGAGGATCGCCTCGACCGCGGCGAGGATGCCCTGGTCGAGGGGCACGCCCGGCGGCAGCGCCCCCGTGGCCTCTACGGTGCGGCCCCGCGCCGTCAGGGTGGCCAGCGGGTTGCGGCCGATGAACGACCAGCGGCTCCAGCGCTCGGCGTGCTCCACCGACTCGAGCAGGAAGCCGGGCTCGTCGCCCACGAGGCGAGCGAACGCGGCGACGGGGGTGGTGAGGTCGGCGAGCAGCTCGCGCCAGACGGGGATGACCGTGTGGTCGCGGGCCAGGGCCCGGAACTCGTCGCGGGATGGCCGGAGGGTCAACCGAAGGCCCGATAGAAGCAGGAGCGCTCACCGGTGTGGCAGGCGCCCTTTCCCTCCTGCTCGACGACGAACAGCAGCGTGTCGCCGTCGCAGTCGTAGTAGGCCTCGCGCACGAACTGGCGGTCGCCAGACGTGTCGCCCTTGCGCCACACCTCCTGACGGCTGCGCGACCAGAACACCGTGCGGCCCTCGGTGAGGCTCTGGCGCAGCGTCTCGGCGTTCATCCACGCCATCATCAGCACCTGGCCCGTGCCGTGCTCCTGGACGATCGCGGGAACGAGCCCGGCGTCGTCGTACTTCACGAGTGCTAGCTGGTCGGAGGTTGCATCGATGGGGGTGGCGACGGGCATCGGCTCATCGTACGGCCGCCCCCCGACACCCCCGAAACCGGTTCGCGGGCGAGCGCTCGCTCATCCGCTCGAAGCTCAGAGGTAGAGGCCCGTGCTGCTCTCCTCGAGGCGCTTGGCGGCGACGGCGTGTACGTCGCGCTCGCGCAGGATGATGTAGTCGTCGCCGCGGACCTCGACCTCGTAGCGGTCCTCAGGGCTGAAGAGCACCTGGTCGCCGATCTCCATCGTGCGGACGTTCGGTCCCATCGCGCACACCTCGGCCCAGATGAGCCGCTTCTTCTGCTCGGCGGTGGCCGGGATCAGGATCCCGGCGGACGTCCGGCGCTCCCCCTCCGATGCGGGCCGCACGAGGATGCGGTCGTTGAGCATCTTGATCGGGAGCTTGTCGGCCTCTTCACCCATCCACCCGACGGTATCGGTCACACGGGGCGGACGGTGATGCCGGCCCGCGTCATGGCCTCCTTCGCCTCGGCGACGGTGTGCTCGCCGAAGTGGAAGATCGACGCGGCCAGAACGGCGTCGGCCCGGCCCTCGGTGACGCCCTCCACCAGGTGCTGGACGGTGCCCACTCCCCCGGACGCGATCACCGGCACTCCGACGGCGTCGCAGATGGCAGCGGTGAGCTCGGTGTCGAAGCCGATCTTGGTGCCGTCGCGGTCCATCGAGGTGAGCAGGATCTCGCCGGCACCGAGCGTCTCGACCTGCTTGGCCCACTCGACCGCGTCGAGGCCGGTCGGGGTGCGGCCGCCATGGGTGAACACCTCGAAGCCGAGATCGCTGCGGCGAGCGTCTATGGCGACGACCACGCACTGCGACCCGAACTCCTCAGCCAGCTCGCGCACCAGCTCGGGACGGTCGACTGCAGCCGTGTTAACCGAGACCTTGTCCGCACCCACCCGCAGGAGGCGGCGCGCGTCCTCCACGCTGCGGATGCCCCCGCCGATCGTGAAGGGGATGAAGATCTGCTCGGCGACCCGAGCGGCCATCTCGACAGTCGTGTCACGGGCATCCGACGAGGCTGTGATGTCCAGGAACACGAGCTCGTCGGCGCCCTCGGCGTCGTAGCGGGCGGCCAGCTCCACCGGGTCCCCCGCGTCGCGGAGATCGACGAATTTCACGCCCTTGACGACGCGCCCAGCGTCAACGTCGAGGCAGGGGATGATGCGAGCGGTCCTCATGTGCGGCTCCCCTGTAGCGAGGCGCACGCCTCGGCGACGTCGAGGCGGCCCTCGTAGATCGCGGTGCCGACGATGGCCCCGGCGAGGCGCCGGCCGGCCGCCTCCACGGCGTCGAGGG